>DASRBJ010000150.1:0-5538 GCA_035653695.1 Sphingomicrobium sp. | reverse complement strand
AGTGCTCGCCTAAGGCGACGCTCATGTGGGACCGATTGCTCGTCGACTGCATGATCGCGACATGCGATGGCGCGTCGGCCAAGGATCTTGGTATCATCGACAATGGCGCAATCGGAATTGCCGACGGCAAGATCGTTCGCGTCGGAAAGCGCACGGAACTCGCCGGCTATCGCGCCAGGGAAGTTGTTGCGCTTGGCGGAGCGTGGGTGACTCCTGGGCTCATCGACTGCCACACGCATCTCGTCTTTGGCGGCAACCGCGCCGACGAACATGCCCTTCTTCGGGCGGGGGCAAGCTATGAAGAGATCGCCCGGGCCGGTGGCGGCATTGCTTCGACAGTCAAGCGCACGGCAGCCTCGAGCGACCGTGAGCTTGTCGATCAAAGCCGCCGGCGCCTCCATGCGCTTATGTTGGGTGGCTGTACCACGATCGAGATCAAGTCCGGCTATGGCCTCGATGTCGAAGGCGAGCTTCGCTTGCTCGAAGTCGCACGCGAACTTGGCCGCATCGAACCGGTTCGAATTGCGCCGACGCTCCTTGCTCTTCATGCACTGCCACAAGCTCAGCGCGACCGTCGAGCGCATTACGTCAGCGAGATTGTCGACAAGCTGATACCGCGCGCTGCGAAACAGGGAATCGCTACCAGTGTCGACGCATTTTGCGACACCATCGCGTTCACGCCGGCGGAGGTCGAGCGCGTCTTCAAAGCAGCGGCTGACTGCGGTCTTGCTGTTCGTCTTCATGCCGAACAGCTTTCCAACCAGTGCGGAGCAGCCCTTGCCGCCAAATACCACGCGCTGTCGGCCGATCATCTTGAACACCTCGACGACACGGGTGCAAAGGCCATGGCCGCAGCCGGCACGATCGCCGTCTTGCTGCCAGGCGCTTATTATGCGCTGCAGGAGGAGCGTAAGCCGCCGCTCGCGCTCCTACGAGAACACCAGGTGCGAATTGCAGTCGCAACGGATTGCAACCCCGGCACATCACCACTGCTTTCGCCGACGCTTGCAATGAACATGGCTTGCACCTTGTTTGGTCTTACGCCCGAGGAAGCAATTACCGGAATGACGATCAACGCTGCCCGCGCACTCGGACTTCAGCGTTCGATTGGCTCGATCGCGCCGGGCAAACAGGCCGATCTTTGCGTGTGGCAGGTCGAGAGCCTCGCCGAGCTTGTCTACTGGATTGGGCTCCCTGGGCCCGAACGGCGGATCTTTGGGGGAATTGATGCGTAACGCAGCCGCGGCCTCGATTGCAATCGTCTGCTGGGCGGGGCTTTCAATCCAGTTTGCCGCCGCATTGAGCCACGAACATCACGCGCTCGCGACGCTATGGGCGCCGTCTCGATTTTTTACCATCACCACCAACTTGCTCGTCGCGCTAGCAATGACGTTTGTTGCGATCGGCCGACGTTTGTCGCCCCTCTTGCTTGGCGGGCTAACCGTCTGGTTGCTGCTTGTCGGTATTGTTTACGGCCTGCTTTTGCGCGGTCTACATCCGCTCAACGGGCCCGCGGCCACCGCCAACATTCTCCTCCATGACGTCGCGCCGCTGCTGATGCTGTGCTGGTGGCTGCTGTTCGCGCCGCGTTCTCGGCTGAAGTGGGACGCGCCGCTGCTCTGGGCCCTCTATCCTATCATCTATATTGGCTACGTACTTGCGCGGGGAAGGGTGGACGGACGCTATCCCTACCCGTTCATGGACGTGCCGAAGATCGGCTGGGTCCAGACATCAATGAACCTTGGAGGAATCGCATTTGGGTTCCTCGTCTTCGGCTTCGTTGTCGTCTGGATCGATCGCTGGCGCCCGCTTGGGTCGAAGCGCGCGAACGGCTAAGGCAAGTTGCACATGGACAGACGCGACAACAGCCGACGCATTCGCGCGCGCCGGGGCAATGACATCAAAGCGAAGCAGTGGACCACCGAAGCGGCGGTTCGAATGTTGATGAACAATCTCGACGATGAAGTGGCGGAGGATCCTCAGAACCTCGTGGTCTATGGCGGTATTGGCCGTGCGGCACGCAACTGGGAATGCTTCGATCGCATCGTCGAAGTTCTCGAGCGGCTTGAAGAGACCGAGACCCTGCTTGTGCAGTCGGGGAAGCCGGTCGGCGTGTTCACCACCCACAAGGACGCGCCGCGCGTCCTGATTGCAAACTCGAACCTCGTTCCAAAGTGGGCAAATTGGGAGGTGTTCAACGAGCTCGATCGCAAGGGGCTCATGATGTATGGCCAGATGACCGCTGGCAGCTGGATATACATCGGCACGCAAGGGATCGTTCAAGGCACGTACGAGACCTTCGTCGAAATGGGCCGTCAGCATTATGGCGGAAACCTCAAGGGACGCTGGATTTTGACTGCAGGCCTTGGCGGAATGGGTGGCGCACAGCCACTTGCCGCCGTCATGGCCGGCGCTCATTGCGTCGCGATCGAGTGCCAAGAGAGTCGCATCCAGAAGCGGCTTGAAACGCGCTACCTTGATCGCCGAGCCGAGACCATCGACGAGGCGCTGAAAATCATCAGTGAGGCGAGGGAGCCGACCAGCGTTGGCCTACTCGGTAATGCTGCGGAGATCCTCCCTGAGATGCTAAAGCGCGGCATCGTTCCTGATGCGCTCACCGACCAGACTTCCGCCCACGATCCCGCGAATGGATATTGCCCCGCTGGCTGGAGCGTAAGCAAATGGCAGCAGATGCTTGAGCGCGACCCGGACGCGGTTGCAAGCGCCGCGCGAGCTTCGATCGCGCAGCATGTCGAGGCGATGCTTGCCTTTCGCGCGCAGGGTGTTCCGACGTTCGACTACGGCAACAATATTCGCCAGGAAGCGAAGGATTCCGGGGTTGTCCACGCCTTCGATTTTCCCGGCTTCGTTCCGGCCTATGTGCGGCCGCTGTTCTGCCGCGGGGTCGGTCCATTTCGCTGGGCGGCGCTCTCAGGAGATCCTGATGACATCTACCGCACCGATGAGCGCGTGAAGGAGCTCATTCCGAATGACCCGCACCTCCACCGCTGGCTCGACATGGCACGTCAAAGAATTGCTTTTCAGGGCCTGCCGGCGCGAATCTGCTGGGTAGGGCTTGGCCAGCGGCACCGTCTTGGCCTCGCCTTCAACGAAATGGTTCGCAGCGGGGAAGTCTCGGCTCCCATCGTTATTGGCCGCGATCATCTCGATAGCGGAAGCGTCGCTTCACCAAACCGCGAGACGGAAAGCATGAATGACGGAAGTGACGTCGTAAGCGACTGGCCGCTACTGAACGCGCTGCTCAACACTGCGTCCGGCGCGACCTGGGTCTCGCTGCACCATGGTGGAGGCGTCGGGATGGGCTATTCGCAGCATTCGGGAATGGTCATCGTCGCTGACGGAACGGACGATGCTGCGCGGCGCCTCGAGCGGGTCTTGTGGAACGATCCCGCAACGGGCGTGATGCGTCATGCGGATGCGGGTTATGAGGCGGCAATTTCCTGCGCGCGCGACCAGGGACTCGACTTGCCGATGGTTGCAAATTGAGGCTCGACCCGGACAATGTCGCCTTAGACGACTTGCGTCGGATCTGGGCCGGTGCCGAGGTCAGCCTCGACGACACCGCAATGGCGCGTATTGCCCGATCCGCCAGCGCGGTCGAACGTATCGTTGCCGGTGGCGAGACCGTCTACGGCGTCAACACCGGCTTCGGCATTCTCGCTAACACCCGCATTCCCAATGAGCGCTTGGCCGAGCTGCAAGCCAATCTGATCCTTTCGCATAGCGCAGGACTGGGCGACCCTTTTCCACGCCACGTCACGCGACTGATGATCGTGCTGAAGCTGCTTGGGCTTGGACGTGGCTATTCTGGTGTTCGGCTGAATGTGATCGACGCGCTTCAGCGGCTTCTCGAACGTGATGCAATGCCTTTGATTCCGTCACAGGGCAGCGTCGGGGCAAGCGGCGATCTTGCGCCGCTTGCCCACTTGATCGCGGCACTGATGGGCTTCGGCCGGATCGACATTCAAGGTGAAGTGGTCATGGCGGCGGCCGGACTCAAGCGTCTTGGCCTGGACCCGCTCGAACTTGGGCCCAAAGAAGGCCTCGCACTCATTAATGGGACGCAGGCGAGCACCGCTCTGGCGCTCGACGCGCTTTTCCAGGCTGAACGCATATTTGGAGCGGCAATAGCGGCCGGGGCACTTTCGGTCGACGCTCTCAAGGGCTCGGTGAAGCCTTTCGATCCGCGCATCTCCGCCTTGCGCGGACAACCGGGACAAATCCGCGTCGCCGCGGAGATAGCGGCGCTTCTAGAGAGAAGCGAGATTGTAACGAGCCATGTCAAATGCAGCCGAGTGCAGGACCCATACAGCTTCCGTTGCCAGCCCCAGGTCATGGGCGCCTCGCTCGACCTCTTACAAAATGCGGCGCGGACGCTGACCATCGAGGCGTCGGCGGTTACCGACAACCCGATCGTCTTTGCTGACGAGGACAGCGCCATTTCCGGTGGCAATTTCCATGCGCAGCCGGTCGCCTTTGCTGCGGACACCATCTCAATGGCACTGTGCGAGGTTGCCTCGATATCCGAGAGGCGCGTTAGCGTGCTGGTTGATCCAAAGATGAGTGGCCTTCCCGCATTCCTCACGCAGGATTCGGGCGTAAATTCGGGACTGATGATACCGCAGGTAACTGCGGCTGCCCTGGTGAGCGAAAACAAAGCACTTGCCTATCCGGCGAGTGTGGATTCGATACCGACGTCGGCTGGGCAGGAAGACCACGTGTCGATGGCGCCGATAGCAGCGCGAAAGGCGGCGCAGATTGCGCGTAACGCTGCCGGTGTCGTCGCGGTCGAGCTGATGGCAGCCGCTGAAGGCATCGACTACCATCTTCCACTGAAAACTTCCCCGAGGCTGCAGGCAATCCACGCTTCGGTGCGTGCATGCTCGCCGCACTTCACTGCCGATCGCTACTGGGCGGACGAGATCAGCGAACTCCAGCGAGCGGTGCTTGCTGGCGAAATCGGCTCATTGCGATTCTTGACTTACGCCGAGTAGCGAATTTGCTGCGCATTGGTGCGGATGAACTGGAAAGGACCCGTTCTAGCTGACCTTTGTCCAGCGCTGTGCCTCGCACACGAGACCAAGGAGAGCGCACCCCCTTATCTCCATTTCGTCGGGGCCGAGCACTTTCACAGTCGCTGACACGTGCATGTTGGTTTCGGGATCGAATGCCGTTCCCTTGAACGTCCCATCGCCGGCAGGGCGCACCCGAAGAATCTCGGTCCCGATGAAATGCATGGTCCCGCCCTTTCGGGCGTTGGCCTGCGCCTTAGCCGATGCCTTGAGAACGACGGCGCAAAAATAGTCACCGTCGCATCGGCTGACGTTCACAATTGTCGAATGCTTGGGGTTTGCCCAATGGCCTTCGAAGTTGCCCGTTTGCGCAGCGGCGGGCGACACGATCAGTGCCGCGGCAAGCATTGGGGGGACAAAGCGCTTCGTCATGGGTGAAGTCCTGCAGCAATTAGCCGGTGCGGGTCCATCGTTGCTCCTTGCAAACAAGTCCGAGGAACGCGCA
>DASRBJ010000149.1:0-12918 GCA_035653695.1 Sphingomicrobium sp. | reverse complement strand
GATGATCGCATCCGCGCCGGCCTCGATGCCGCCGCCATAGTCGGGCGGCTTCTGCTTGAAGTGCGGCAGGATGTCCTCGCGGATGATGATCCCCGACATCGCATCGGTCATGAACGCGCCGGCGCCGTAGCCCGTGGCGATCCACACCTTGCGCTCGTTGGGCGCAACCAGCAGGAGGACGCCGTCGTCCTTGCCCTTCTGGCCCAATCCCCAAGCGCGGCCGAGGCGATACGCATAGTCCTCAATCGGGTAGCCTTCGAGGCTATTGACGGTGGCAACCGCGAACGCCCGCCCCGATTGGGCGTAGAGCGCCTGAGCCTTGCTGGTCAGGTCGGCCACCTGCTCCGGTGTCAGGATCCCGGCCTGGTCGACGACCGGCGACCCGTTGTTCGCGGGAAACGTCTGTGCGGTCGCCGGGGCCGCCAGCGCGAAGAACGCCAGAACCAAAGCCCAGATCGTCACCCCCGCGAAAGCGGGGGCCCAGATCTTCTTGGACTGGGTTCCAGCTTTCGCGGGAATGACGAGCATTGTCAGCTGCCGTTGCCGAAATTGACCGTCGGCGCCTGCTGCGCGGCGGCGGCGGCTTCGAACGGAACCTTCGGCTTGGCCCCATAGAAGATCTTGGCGCCGATCGCGTCGGGGAAGGTGCGGATCGTCGTGTTATATTCCTGCACTGCCGAGTTGTAGTCGCGGCGCGATGCGTTGATCCGGTTCTCCGTGCCCTCGAGCTGGTCCTGGAGCGCGAGGAAGTTCTGGTTGGACTTCAAATCCGGATAAGCCTCGAACGTCGCGAGCAGCCGCCCGAGCGATCCGCCGAGCTGGTTCTGCGCATTCTGGAACGCCTGGACCTTGGCCGGATCGCTCAGGTCGTTGGCATTGAGCTGGATGCTGGTCGCCTTGGCCCGCGCCTCCGTCACCTGCGTCAGCACGGTCTTCTCCTGCTGCGCATAGCCCTTCACGGTGTTGACGAGGTTCGGGATCAAGTCCGCGCGGCGCTGATAATCCGCCTGCAGATTGCCCCATGCGGCGTTGACCTTCTCCTCCTCGGTCGGAACGGCATTGATGCCGCAGGCAGACAGGCCAATCGCCATGGCCGGCGCGAGAAGTCCGAAACGGCGAAGTGCGGTCATTTGCTTTCCCCTGATACGTCGCGTGGGGCGCATAAGTAGATGCATGGTTGTTCCGGTTCAAGATGCTGTCATATGACAGCAACACACATCCGCGTTCACTTTCATTTCCCTGAGCAATCTGCATTAGTGTCGGCCACGTGACATTAGAAATGGGGGCTGCGATGCTGAAGGACTTCAGGGCATTCATCGCCAAGGGCAACGTGCTCGACCTCGCGGTGGCCGTGATCATTGGCGCGGCGTTCGCCAAGATCGTCACCAGTCTCACCGACGACATCATCATGCCGATCGTCGGCAAGATCTTCGGCGGGCTCGATTTCTCAAGCCATTTCCTGCTCATGGGTCCGGTGCCGGCCGGCTACCACGGCTCGATGACCGACTATGCCGCGCTCAAGAAGGCCGGCGCGCCAGTGCTCGGCTGGGGACAGTTCGTGACCGAGGTCGTTAGCTTCCTGATCCTCGCCTTCATCATCTTTCTGATGGTGCGCTGGGCAACGAAGCTGATGAAAAAGCCCGATGCCGCCGCGGCCGGCCCGACGGAGGTCGAGCTGCTGACCGAGATCCGGGACGAGCTTCGGAAACGCGCTTGAGCTCACTTACCGGTCGGGCCGACGTCCCATTTCGGAACGCGGCGCCAGCCGACTATCGTCCGATAATATTCTCGCCCGCCGGTCCTCGCTTATGACTTTGGCCGAGACCCGTTCATCGAGGCGACCTCCCTCCTCACGCGACGCGAACCTGGGCGGGTCTCACCTTCAATTCGCAGGAGTTCCGGCCCTATTTCGGCATACCGCTGTACCCGGCGGCGCTGCGCAGCGCGTTGCCGTCCATCAGATAGCCGTCGCTCATCACCTGATCGACGTGGCGCAGGTCCCCGATGTTCTTCTCAGGATCGCCGTCCACCAGCAGCAGGTCCGCCTCCTTGCCCACGACGATCGAGCCGGTGCGATTGGCGGCTTTCACGTTGCGCGCTGGATTGATCGTCGCCGTGGCGAGCGCCTCGGCGGGGGTCAGGCCGCCCTTCACGTATAGCTCCAACTCGCGGACCAGCTCGTATCCGTAGCCGTCGGTGCCGGCGACGATCGGCACGCCGGCGTGGAAGAGCTTGGCGACATATTGGCCCATGTGGTCGACGCTCGCCTGCGCGTCAGCACGGGTCATGCCCGGCAGATAGGGAATGTGGCCGCTCTTGAAGCCGCGCTCCACCGTCGCGGGCACCGTTCCCATGTACGGCGCATAAGCTGGCGCCGGAGTCCCGGCATCCGCGAGGAGCACGCCCTCGACCACCACGAGGGTCGGATCGAGGACGATGTGCTTCTTCGCCATCGTCGCGATCACCGTCTTCATCGGCTCGGCGTCGAGATTGACGTCCTTGAAGTACTTGCCCGGCCCGAGCATCCGCATCGTGGTGTTGGCCTTGTCGACGACCTCCTGCGGCATCGCCTGCATCGTCGCGAAATAGATGTGCGTGATCTCGTCATAGCCGGCGTTGATCGCGTCCATCGTCCGCATGTGCGCGGGGATGTGGCCGTGGACGTGGAGGCCGAGCTGGTGCGCGAGCTTCGCTCCGGGCGCGATCCACTCGGGCTTCATCGACGTGTAGAATTTCACCGCGGTCAGGTGGTTGGCGGCGATCTTGCGCACCGCGGCCAAGGTCTCGTCGAGGCTGGTGACCGCAAGGCTGCCTTGCGCGACGAGCGGCCCCTTCTGGTCGACGATGACGGAATCCCAGCATTCCGGCGCAAGCAGCTTGCCAGCGTTGCGGCGCTCGCGCTGCGAGACTTCGAGCTCGATCGGACCGCCGGGATTGCGGCAATTGGTGACGCCGAGCGCGAGCTCGCTCACCGTCTGGAAATCGTCGCCGACGTGCATGTGGCTGTCCCACAGGCCGGGGACCAGCGTCTTGCCCTTGCCGTCGATCTTGCGCGTTCCGGCGGGTAGTTTCGCCGGAGCCGCCGCGCCGATCGACACGATCTTGCCGCCGCTTGTCAGCACGTAGCGATGCTCGAGGAAGCGCTGGCGATCGGCGTCGTACATCTTGACGTTGCTGAACAGCACCGGCCGCTTGGCCTCCGGCGTGAGGAACTTCGCCGCGATCGCAGGCGCCATTGCGGCGATGGCCGCGTCCTGCGCCGCCTGCATTTTCTCCGCATTGCCTTCGTAGCCCGCCGGCAAGAGGTTGAGCCCAACCAGCTGCCCGAAGAACTTGCCGTTCTCGACCCAGACAGGCTGCGGCGACTGGCCGACGCCCTTCACCATGATGAGGTCGACGGTCTTCTTGCCTTGGGGGCCGTCGACTTCGAGCGAGGTCACCTTGTCGAAGTCCGCCCGCCCGGACGGGAGGAGCGTCAGCCCGGCGTTGCCGGCCGCCATAAGCCGGTCGATCTCGGGCGCGGTGGTGAGGAACGGGCCGCCCTGCGCGAGATAGTAAGCCGGCGCGGAATAAGCCGTGTGGCCCTCGTCGACCGGGCTTTTCCACGAGGCCGTTCCATTGACCATTGCGAAGGTCTCGGCGGCGTCGCCGCTCGGAGTGACACCGCGAATGACGACGTCCGTGGGCATGCCGTCGGCACCGAGCCGCATCGTCTCGTCCGTCTCGAAGGTCAGCCCGCGAAGGAGAATGGATTCGCGGAAGGCGAGGCGCCCGTCGGGCAAGGTCCACATATATTCGTCGCCATGCTTCCCCGCGGTCGAGACGACCACGAAATGCGTGGCGTTGGCCGGCGGGACGAGCAGCTGCTCTTTCGGCGTCGGAGCCGCGAAGGCGGCGGAAGCGCAGGTCGCGAGAATGGCGGCGAGAACGGAACGGCGCATCGGTGATCCCCCAAGTGAATGAGCGATGGTGGGCCGGGAAACCGCAATGCGCAACTGCTGCTTCGACGAGCAGCCGGGCACGGCTAAAGACGGATCAGGGTTTCCGGGATCTTGTTCGACGCCGGACCGACGTCCCAATGGAGCTGATGGCCGATCGCATGCGGCGCGGGGCCGTCCTCGCTGTTGTTGGTCAGGATCTCGCCGTCGGTGATCACGGTAAAGCGCCCCTGCGCGCGCGAGACGGGTCCGCCCTTCATGCCCTCCATGGCGCCGGCACCGGCGCGCGCGGCCATCGGGCCAGCCCCGCCGGTCAGGGCCGGGGCATTGACCAGCACCGAGCCGTCGGCTCTCCGCCGGATGGCGATGAACGGAATCAGCAGGTCGTTGTCGGGCAGCGCGGGGAAAATGAAGTCCTGCGTCGCGCGGCCCTCGAGATGATAGTCGACGTCGAACACGCCGTTCCCGCGATAGGCGACTGAGCGCCAGCCGGCATATTTCATGAGCTTTGCGGCGAAGGCGCGGTTGGAGGCATCGTCGAGGCCAGGAAGTCCGAAGGCCTTCGCTGCTTCTTCGGACTTCTTCCGATCCTCAACAACCGCCTGGGTCTCGTGCTGTTGATGTTGCGATTTGGCCTTCGCGATCTCAGACGGCGTGCAAGGTCTGGGTGGGTCATCTGGTAATGTAATGGCGGGAACTCCCGTGGCAGGAATCCAGGTAACGCGCCCGCTTCGATAGCACTGCGCCATCGTATCTTTCCAAGGGCTGGGTTTATATTCGCCATCTGGAAGCTGCAGCACGATCTCGCCGCGGTAATCGAGGACGAAGCTGCCGTCCTTGCGCAGCGTGAGGTCCGACGTGAACTTGCCCGGTCCCCAAAGACAACCGGTGAGCAGCAGCGGCGCTGCAAGCGTGAACAGACGTTTGGTCCAATGATGCATGAGAGGGCCCCCTGCGAGGAGCGTACCGCACTGCCGTTGATGCGAAAAGTCGTCATGCTGAACTTGTTTCAGCATGCATTGCGGGGAAGTAGGCGTCGGGTCTCGAACATAGATCCTGAAACGAGTTCAGGATGACCTAATTAGGAGAAAAGTGGGGAGCTTCTGTTGCCCGGTGCTCCCCGAACCGCTGGAATCCCCTTCTGTTGCCCGGTGGGGTCCAACCGCGCTTTAGCCTTGTAACTTCAGTCCGTTAGGACGTCAGTTACGCAGCAAGAGCGAGCGCCTCGTTATCGTTGGCACTTGTGTGAATGAGCCGTTGCGGTGGCTCAGTCCGATCGGCAGCCGGGCCTTTATTGCACTCGTCGATCCTATTTCGCCCCCATCAACGGCAGCGCGATCAAAAGCGCTGGCGATGGTGGAGGCGCCGGGGTACTGCCCCCCGGGTCCGAAGTGCCTATTCCACCTGACAGTCTACCGACATAGCCGGCGAACCGGCCTGGCGGAGATAGGGATTTTCCGCGTGAATCTCAAGTTTGCCGCTGTTATGGCAAACAGCGAACGGCCATCATGGGGTATCGAAAGTGATGAAAAGACTGGCTTTTGTGACCATTGGAACAGCGGCTCTAGCGCTTGCTGCGTGCAACAAGAACAATCCTGACGCGGTGGACAATGCCGAGATCAACCAGCCGCAGGCTGATCAGCTCAATGATCTTGCGAACCAGGCGGCGCAGGATGCTGCAAATGCGCAGGCGGCAGCAAACAACGCCCAGCAAGCGGCCAACGAGGCAAATGCCGTTGCCGACAATACAACCAATCCGAAGGAAGCCGACGAACAAAACGTCAGCGGCATGTAGGCGCGGCCCTCAACGGTGAGCGACGAGGCGATTCCCGCCGCCACCCTGATCGTCGTGCGCGATCGGCCGGCCGAGCCACCCGAATTATTGATGGTGGAACGCGCACGGAGCATGGCATTCGCCGCCGGCGCATGGGTGTTTCCCGGCGGCCGCATTGACGAGCAAGACCGTCAGCTTGGATCGTCGTCAGCGCTCCATCCAGGAGCGGTTGCCGCGATTCGTGAAACCCTCGAGGAAACGGCCATTCCGGTGGGCATTTCACCCGTGCCGTCAAAGTCGCAAGCACGCGCGATGCAGAAAGCACTGATTGCTGGCCAGCCCTTCGCACATGTCCTTGAAGAAGGGCATTTGGAGCTCGACGGCAGCGCGTTAATTCCTTTTGCGCGCTGGGTTCCTAAGTTCCACGCGGTCCGACGTTTCGATACTTTTTTCTTCGTAGCGCCCTCCGCCCCCGGCGATTGGGAACCGGCAGTCGTCGAGGGTGAGTGCGCGCAGGCCGCCTGGCTCAGTGCTCCCGAAGTTCTGGAACGGGAAGCGCGCGGCGAAGCGCGGCTCATCTTTCCGACCCGTCGCAATCTCGAGAGGCTCGCTCAGCACTCATCCTTTGCAGCGATCCGAAATGATGCGGTGAGCCATCCAGTTGAACCGATCAGCCCGTGGGTCGAGGAACGTGAGGGCGAGCAATTCATTACGATTCCAGGCGATCTGGGATATCCGATTACGAGCGAGCGTCTCGAGGGGCTCTGGCGCGGCTGATAACGTCGGCCGACTCGGCGGTGGGCAAAGGAAAAGGGACCCGCCCCCCGGCGGATCCCTTCCATTTTCCCGAAAGTCTCGGACGACTTACTTAAGGTGGTTCGAAAGGTGCTTGTTCATTTCGAACATGCTGACCTTGTCTTTTCCGCCAAAGACCTTCTTCAGCTTGTCGTCGGCAAGAATCTCCCTCTTGTTCTGAGGGTTCTGCAGGTTGTTCTTGCGAATGTGGTCCCACACCTTCGACACGACCTGGCTGCGCGGAAGCGGCTGACTGCCGCAGATCTGCGCGAGATCCGCCGACGGGGTGACCGGGCGGGCCAGTCCGCCCCCTGCTTTACGACTGCCTTGTGCCATCATGGCCCTCCTGTTGTTCCTGTCTCTGGATAGAGCGCAAACGTGGACGCTTTGCAATGCTATTGCCGAGAGAAAAATCAGCGCTTTGCACTTGGAAACGGAACAACGTGGTTCTGCGCATCATGACCAATGTCAGCGCGGCCGCCGAATAGGATGCCGGAGCGCGCGCACCATTGCTCGACAATCTCCACTTCATCGAGTCCAAAGTTGGGGTCGTTTGGAAGGATATCGCTGACCCTTCCAAGGCGAAGTCTCCGCACCTTTTGGATGCTCTTGCTCGCGCTTACGTGAAACATCGACCGGTCGATCCGATAAAGATGCTCGCCGACATCTTCGACGAGAAGATCTATGCCGGTGAAATCCGGCTCGAGCGAAGTCCCAAGAAGGTTTGAAAGCACGGTGAGATTGAAAGCCATCGCGGGTCCGTCGATTGCGGGCTCGATTGCCGAGGCATCCTTGCATGCGAGCCAGTCGAGAGCGCGGTTGATCGCCTCGTGACCACCGGTTCGAAGCACGTCCTGGGGCATCGGACCCCACGCGACTTCAAGTCCTTTTCGATGCAAGCCGCCGAGGAGGAACCCCGCATCGCTATAGCCCATGTAGATCTTGGACCTTCCCGCTTGCGGCAGATCACCCAATGCGGCTTCGGCAATTCGGTTCGAACCATAGCCACCCCGCGCGAACCACACCGCGTCGACCGAAGCGTCCGCCATCACTTCGCGCAACGCGTGAAGCCGATCCTCGTCGGAGCCTGCGAAATGGCCTTCCGACAGAAAACATTGGGGATGAATAATGAGTTCGCAATCGCCGCGGCTTCGCGCGATCCCTTCGACTTCCTGCGCAGCATCCTTGTTGAGCGTGCAGCTCGGCGCGACGATTGCAATCCGCATGCACTCCTTAGAACCGCTCGGTAATCACTTCGCAAGCATCGCAGCCTAGCTTCTCGTCTTTCGGGGCTCGAGAGGGCCTTTGCACATAAGCGGAGTGCATTAATGTCTCAGGTCCTCCTTTTTGAGCGAGCATCGCCGTCCTTTGCCGCCGGCCTCGCACAGCGTGGGCACCACATCGTCTATCGCGCAAATTCATCGAACCACTGTCCCGGTTGTGGCCGGTCGCATTGGTACATCGGGCGAGTGAGCGCCGAGTGCGGATTTTGTGGAACAGCAATTCCGCTTGCCGAAGCTCGACATGATGACACGATCTCTCCAGTAACCCGTCCAACCAGCTTCACATCGCCCGACCAGCGAAAGCACCGACGCGTCCCGGCAAAGGGGCGAACGCTCCAATTGCTCATCGACGGCTCGCCGACGAGCTTTGCTCTCGAAAATATCTCGGAGGGCGGCGCAATGGGCGAGAACCCATCCGACCTCGCGCCAGGCGCCAGGGTCCACGTCCGATTTGAAGGTGGAATACTTGTGCCAGCAGAGGTGAAGTGGGCCGAGGATGGCCTACTTGGACTGGCTTTCCTCACTAGCGTAAAGCTCGATCCTTCAGAGCGGTCGACCAACTAAGCGCACGTTCCGCTGGGGGCCAGTAGCACTGGCGGTTGGCCGGGAGGTGGCGCTTGTCGCTAGCCATTCGAAGCTCGAGCCAATAGGGCGAATCCCGATGGCAGATTCCCCAGTATTCTTCAGCGGCATTGGTGGCAGTGGCATGTTGCCGCTCGCCTCAATCGTGCGCGCGAGCGGAGCAAAGGTCGCCGGCTCGGATCGTTCGCTCGATGCCGGGCGCACGCCCCACAAGTTCGATTACCTGCGTTCTCTCGGAATCCAGCTCTATCCGCAGGACGGATCGGGGCTGCAGCCGGGAATGACACTCGTCACGTCCGCGGCCGTCGAGCCGAACGTGCCCGATGTTGTCCGCGCGAACGAGCTTGGCCTTGTCCATTTGACGCGACCGCAATTCCTTGCGGGGCTTCTCAACGCTGCGCAACGCAGTGTGGCGGTTGGCGGCACGAGCGGCAAGTCGACCGTCACCGGAATGATCGGCTGGATCCTTCATGCGTGCCATCGCCAGCCGACGGTCATGAATGGCGCCGTCATGAAGAATTTCGTGACACCATCGGCGCCATTCGCGAGTGCTCTCGTGGGTGATCCTGAGCTGTTCGTAAGCGAAGTTGACGAAAGTGACGGATCAATAGCTCTCTACAAGGCGGATGTTGCCGTGCTTACCAACATCAGTCTCGATCACAAGGAGATGGCTGAACTGCGTCAACTCTTCGGCGGTTTTCTCAATAGCGCGAAGAAAGCGGTACTTAACCTCGATGATCCCGAGACGCGCATTCTCGCCGAAGCTGTGGCTCGAGATAAGGTAGTCGGCTATGGCTTCGACAGTCCAGGCGCAGCGTTCATGGGCAAGGACCTGAAGCTCGAGGGCTATGGGCTAACTTTCGCTTTAGAGGCCGACGGGCAAAGATACGAAGTCCGCCTTGGAGTCCCGGGTCATCACAATGCGTCCAATGCGCTAGCCGCCATTGCTGCCACTCGGCTCCTTGGAGTTCGCATCGAAGATGCTGTGAGCGCCTTGGGCCGCTTCGCAGGACTGAGACGGCGCCTCGAGATCGTCGGCGAATCAGCAGGCGTCACCGTCATCGACGATTTCGCCCACAATCCGGACAAGATCGCGGCAAGCCTTGCGACCTTGCGCGCGCAGCCCGGCCGATTGCTGATCATGTTTCAACCCCACGGCTATGGGCCGCTTGCGAAGATGGGCGAGCCGCTCGCCCAAAGCCTCGCCGACGGCATGGCGCCCGATGATCATCTCTATCTCCCTGATCCGGTCTACCAGGGAGGAACGGTCGAAAAGGTTCATGGCTCTGACTGGCTTGCCGAACAGGTTCGACGGCACGGCAAGCAGGCCGATCACGTTGCCCTTCGCGCCGACATTGGAACAAAACTCGCGTCCGAGGCGCGGAGCGGCGATCGCATTCTCATCATGGGCGCCCGCGATGACACCTTGATCGATTTCGCGCGCGACGTGCTTGAGAAGCTGTCGTCAGCTTCGCACTGACTACCAAGCCCGTCGGCGGAGCCCACGCGTCGCGAGTGAAACAAGATGAGCCGGCTGAAGTTGGAGGTTGCATGGCGAAACCTTGGACCGTGACCGGCTGGAAGCTCGCACGCGGCGAACGCGACTTCCTCCTCCAGCGATTCCCGCCGAAGTACGAAAACGTCATTGCTGATCACGTAACCTTGAAGACCGGCACGAACGGTGAGACTCCTCTTCCACCGCGACCAAAATCAGCACGCATCGTGGGTCGAGCCGATGACGGCCGAAGTCTCGAATGCCTGGTGGTTGAACTCGATGGCACGAGCGACCGACCTGACGGCTCCATCTATCATATCACCTGGTCGCTCGGACCAACGCGCAAGGCGCGCGAGAGCAATGACCTCTTGCGCACGCGTGACTGGAAGACATTAGCCACGCCCGTCGATCTCACGCTCGAGCCGGCACGCTTCTAATGGCCGAACGACGGCTGTTCCTCGACGCCGACGGGGTTCTTGCGGACTTTGATGAAGGCGCCAAGCGGCTGCTTGGAATGGCTCCGCAGGAGTATGAGGCTAGGCACGGGCGCGGAGCATTCTGGAAAAGACTGGCGCGCGCGAAAAATTTCTACGGGACGTTGCCTGAGATGCCGGATGCGCAAGTTCTCTTCCGTGCCGTGCAGCATCTGCAACCAACGATTCTCACCGGGTTGCCGATCGGCGGCTGGGCCGCACCGCAGAAGGTCGAGTGGGCAGCAGCGCACTTTCCCGGAGTTCCCATCATCACGTGCATGGCTCGCGACAAGCACAGGCACATGAATGAAGGCGACGTACTCGTCGATGATCGCGAGAACCACCGGTTGGCCTACGAAGCCGCCGGGGTCATCTTCGTGCATCACCGAAATGCCGAGGAGAGCCTCCGGCGCTTGGCCAAGTTGTTTCCGTCGGTTGAGTGGCCGGAGAAGAACTTAGGCGGCCGCCTTTGAATCGACCTTTTCGACCCATTCGGGCCAGAAAACCGGCTCTCGGCTCGACCAGCCGGGCGCTGTTGCCGCGCTTTCGCTGATCGATTGCAGCAGCGTCCGGCGCCGATCGGGGTGCAGGTGCGGAAGTGCCGCAGCTGCGCAGAAAGCGCTCGGCAGCCAGGGACGCGCGGCGGCGCCGATGAGGCGCTCGTAAAGGAAACGGTAGGCAGCAAAGTTCGGCAACCGGTCCTGGCCCAGATCGAACGCCGAAATAGTGATCAGCATACCGACGAACGGCTCGATCATGTCGAGGCCACTGTCGTCCGGTACCTGCAGCCGAAGATGATCGAGCTGCTTGTAAAGACGCGCCTGCGCACGGATCGACGCTGCTTCGCCCTCGTCGCGTGCCCAGCACTCAATCGGATCACGGCGACCGTAAGCCACATCGAGCGATCGGCGAATGTAGCGCTGCGTGGCCTTCGAAAAGCCCGCAAACTCCTTCATTTCCGAGATCAGCATCGCGCCGCTCGCCGGCTGGCTGGTCCGCGTAATCATGAACCCGACTCCTCTTGCCCTGGCGGGATCATGCGGCGCAGATGGTTGCATATTGCTTAACCACAGTCCCACCCCCGGTTCAGATTGAATCAGAGGGGTGGCACGGCGTCTAGGTCAGAAATCCACCGACATCCTTAAAACTGTGGATTGTTGATTTGAAGCAACGCGGCGCGGATGTTGAGGATTGGTTCGTGCCCCTTTAGCGGTCCGGGAAAGCCGACGAGGGAGCAGGCTCCCGCGAGTTGCCGGGCTGGCTTGCGGACGGAGGGTCGGAGGCGTCCATCGATTCGTCACTACCAACATCGACTTTCAGCTGCTCGTCGTCCGGGCTCTGCTTGAGCTTGTGCTCGAGCTCGCGTTCCGGCGGCGCCGAGAACACCGCTGGAGGGACAATATCCGCTCTAACCTTGTCTCCGTTCACAGCGCCCTCTCCATGACGTACCATTGCAGATCAGAAACGAGCGGAGGTGCTCGCGCGTTCCGTATTACGTCGCGTTTCGACCGGATGCAGCCGCGCTTCTGCCAATGGGCAGGCGGCGGTTTGCGGCAGGGGAGTTTTGGGACATGACAGCACCAATGCTCATGATGCCACATCCGACCGTCCAGGCACGTTTTCGTGACTGGCCGTTCGCCGTCAAATCGATCCTTGGATTCTGGCTGTTCTATGCCCTCACCGTCCTCGTAAGGGCGTTCCTTGGTACCGATCCCTGGACCACCGTTGAGAACAAGCTTGCCCTGGTAGTCTTTGGGATCATCATAAATGGACTCATTTACCTCGCCATTGCGGGCCTCACCACGGGAGCAACCGTACGGCGCAAGGTGGTCGTCGCCGCGATCAGCTGCGCGGTTGGATCAATTATCCTTGGCGGCGCGGTCGTCGCCAGCGAAGACTGGATGCGGGAAAGCAAGGAAGAATTCCGCTTTCAAGCGCGGGAAGGCTTCACGGTTGTCGAGCAGGGCAGCCAATTGCGGATCGAGCGAACCGCGCAGGAGCCTCTTATTCTCACCATGCCCAAGGTGCACGAACTCGACCCGATGCAGCGCGTCCGCTACGCGCTCGATGTCGCGGTCACGTGGTTGTTCTTCTTCATCGGCTGGACTGCCTTTTACATCGCGAGCGAAGCGCAAGCGACGGCACTTGGCGCCCAGCGTCGGCTCGCCGATGCGGAGAGCGCGGCACAGGCAGCGCAAGTTCGCGCGCTTCGCTACCAGGTGAACCCTCACTTCCTGTTCAACACGCTCAATTCGCTATCGTCGCTCGTCATGACCGGACGCACGGACCGAGCCGAGACGATGTTGCTCGCTCTTTCGACTTTCTTTCGCACGAGCCTTTCACTCGATCCCAGCGCCGATGTCAGCCTCGCCGAGGAGATCGAGCTGCAACGACTTTATCTCGACATCGAAATGGCGCGCTTCCCGGACAGGCTGACCGTCGAAATCGACGTACCCGCTGAACTGAAGCAGGCACGAATGCCTGCGCTTCTGCTGCAGCCCATCGTCGAAAACGCGATCAAATATGGTGTGTCGAGAAGTCGCAAGGCAGTGGTGATCAGGATCGATGCTCGGCACCT
>DASRBJ010000148.1:0-8355 GCA_035653695.1 Sphingomicrobium sp. | reverse complement strand
GACGGTCAATGAACTGCGCTGCTTCACCGATCTTGGCCACAAGCAAGGCATTCATGCGCCGGGTCTCCAATTGCCTGATGCTGCGGCGAACCAGGTGCGGCACCATGGTGTCCTCGCACACGGTCTCGCCGTGCAGGCAATCCGAGCACACGCAAAGCCTCAAACAAGGGTTGGAATCGCGGACAATACAACCTTCTATGTACCGGTAATCGAAACACCGGAGCATATCGCCGCCGCCAAGAAGGCCACGCGCGAAATGAACGCCATGTTCCTCACGGCCATCATGGAAGGCCGCTACATCGACGAATATCTGGCCGAAGCCGGAACGAACGCGCCGAAGGTTCTTCCAGGCGACATGGCGGCGATCGGGAGCCCGCTCGATTTCGTCGCGCTCAACATCTACGCGCCGGAGTGGGTTCGCGCCGATTCCTCACCCAAGGGCTATTCGACAATATCGCACATCGCCTCTTCCCCCCACATGGCCTCGCCATGGCTCATCGTTGGCCCCGAGGTTGCCTATTGGGGGATCCGCCAAGTCAGCGAATTGTGGAACCCCAAGGTGCTTTATGTCTCGGAGAATGGCGCATCGGCGGATGATCCCATTCAACATGGCCGGATCGACGATGCCGACCGGATCATGTTTCTTCGCAACTATATCACGCAATTCCACCGCGCGGTTGCTGAAGGATATCCACTGAAAGGCTATTTCCTGTGGAGTCTAATGGATAATTTCGAGTGGGCTGACGGCTACAGCAAACGGTTTGGAATCCATTATGTCGATTTTGCGACCCAACAGCGCATCCCAAAGCTAAGCGCCGCCTGGTTCAAGGAGGTCATTGCGAGGAACGCCGTCGTGTGACGTCGCAAGAGAAGCCCGTTCCAGAGCGATCCACAGCCGGTCGGAAAGCTTCGAGATTTGATGTAAATGCGAGCGGCGAATTCCAGCTTAGGAGTGCGCGTGTGAAGCAGAAGAAGCCTCTCTTGATTGCAGCGGCGGCCGCCCTTGTCACTTCACCGGCGGCGGCGCAGCTCACCGCTGTTCCGCATTCGGGTGAACAAAGCATCGTCGTCACGGGCGAGCGTGCGAAGGGTGCCAAGCCTCCGGAGATGAGCGACTGGCGAGTAGCCGAAACTCCACACCTGCTCGTGTTCAGCAAAGCGAGCCCAGCAGAGCTCGGCCGAATTGCGTTGAACCTTGAGAAGCTGCATTTCCTCCTATCGGTGTTGCTCAACCGCGTCGGCACCGCCGACCAGACATTGAAGCTGAGCGTAACGCTGATCGGTGATCATGCCGATTTCGATCATCTGCAATTAAAGAATATCCGTTGGCAGCAAGGCCCCTACCCGCCCGAGTTTCCGAACCAGATCTATTACGACCCACGCGAGGACGGAGCGGTCATGGCGACGGCACAGGCCGACCAGTGCTTCGCCCTCGTTAGGGATGCGGTCGTTTTAACGCCCGAAGACCTCGAATCGAACATAATTGGCCATTCGCTGCCGCAAAGCGGCGTGTCGGTTGCCTCGAGCAACAGCAAATGCAGCAGCAATCCGAACATGGTTGCGGTGAGCGCCGAAAGCCGGCTCTACTCGGCGTTCGCGCAGCATTTCCTGCTTACCTATTTTCCGGCGGCATACCCCCGCTGGTACCTTGAAGGGTTCGGCGAAATCTTCGCGAACATGGACGCGCGGACCGCTGGGGTCATTGAATATGGGCGCGAGCCTGACCGTTACCCGGCGATCATGGACAAGTTCGGCCACTATCCCGTCCGGAAGATACTTGATGGCACCTATCTTAATGACAGCCATTGGACTCCCGCATTCTCGCCCTACAGTGCCTGGGCGCTCGCCCACCTTCTGTTCTTTTCACCGCAGTGGAAGGTTCCGCTTCACAATTATCTCGCTGCGGTTGCCCGCGGCGAGAGTCCGCAACAAGCGGCGACGGCCTTTGGCGACATCAAGAAACTTCAAGCCGCACTGAGTTCCTATCGCGGAACGCGTGTTTCGTTCGAACGCCTGACCTATCCACTCAGCCATTTCCAGCCTCCCCTCGTCCGGCGTCTCAAGAAGAGCGAAGCAAGCTGTGTCCGCGGACGCCTGGAACTTGGCGCACGCGTTACGGTCGCGGACAGCGCCGGACCTGCGGCCAGGAAGGAAATCGAGACGCGCAATCAGTGGCTCGGCGCGTTAAGGCAGACAGCAACAACCTACCCGGCCGAGCTTGCGGATCAACAGCTGCTCGCTGAAGCCGAGTGCCGGAGCGGTAACGGGAGCAATTGTGTCGCCGCTGCAGACCGGGCACTTCGTCTCTCGCCAAGTGACCCAGCCTCCTTGTCATGGAAGGGGTTTGGTCTTGCACTGGAAGCGCAAGCCTTGCCGAGAGAGAACCGCGGCACGCTTCTCAGCGAGGCACGCAGCACGATTGGCCGGGCGAACCACCTCGACACCGAGTCCGTCCTTCCGCTCCTTGCTTATTATCGAAGCTATGCGATTGTCGGCGAACAGGCGCCCGCCGTGGCCGTCGACGGACTTGCAAAGGCACTCGATGAAGTACCTTCTGCGCCGGCCACCCGATTGATGCTTGGCTCCGAACTGACTCACGAAGCAGACCCTCTCGACGCGCGCCGGATCCTGCTGCCGATTGCCGACGGCGCCTTCGACCCACCGGAAAAACCGGCGGCTCAGCAGCTGCTTTCAGGCCTTTCGATCAAGGCCGGCTCGGACTCATCCGAGGCGCGGTAAATCCGTGTCGGTCCAGCCGCTGATGCGCGCAAAGGGTCGGCGCTTTTAGCATTTTGGAAGCTGGTAGCTCTTGATCATCCCGTCCGTGAAGTAAGAGTCACCACCGCCGTTCCGCTGGCGGACATTTGGCGGGACGCGCGAAGGAAAGGCTCCCTCGAACGTTGCGCCGGCTTTTTGCAGCATTGTTCCGAGTGAGTCCCGTTCGGAATCGATATTGGGCCCGATATGGTGCGTGACTTCGAGCGTGAACAGCGCAAGGCCGACGCCGCGATCATAGGTAGCCGCTCCCAACCACTGCGACGGCCCCAGCTGCCAAAGCCGCACATGATGCCGCCGATGCGCGCTCCGTCCTTCGTCCTTTTCGAATGCGAGATCCTGTAATCGTTCCTGGAAATAAAGTGAGCTCACCGGAGCGGCGCTATAAGGGCGCTGCAGGACAACACTTGCGACGATCCCCACCGCCGACCGCGCGGAGAGTCGATCGGCAAGCGACCAACCGGCCCGGGCGAATGCACACCGGACGGACTTATCGTCGCCGACAAGCCGCAGATTGATGGGGTCTGCTGGAATATCCTGCGACGTATAGGAGATGATCTTGTCCCTCGGCTTAATCTTCTTGTGCTCATGCTTGCTCCACAGGTGCGGAAGTTCGCCATAAGCAAGGACTAGCCACAGGAGGACGAGGCCGAGGATGCCGAGAAACGCGATGCTTATCCAATGCCAGGTTCGAAGCTTTCTCACGCTCCACAGCATATGTTGGAAAGAAGCATCTGCAATGACCGAGCAACGGCCCTGTTGAAGGTCAGGCTTTCCAATCGTCCGGCCACTCCAATGCACATTGGGCACCGATGGCCATTTGCTCCCATGTCGACTTGAAGTGTTGAAGCTCGTTCCGCACGCTCGCGATCACCTCGGTCGCGAGGTCGATCGGTTCGACGAGCGACTGCGCGCATCCAGCCTCGAGCATCTCATTGAACGTCTGCGGATCGCAACCGCCGCCCCATAAATCGGCTTCGAAGCACTCGACGATCCGTTCCGCCTGTATTGCGGGGACGATGACCGTGTCGGGCGATCGCGCTCGCGTTGCGCTCGCATGTCCGGCTTGCTTGGCGAGTTCGCCGATGGCGTCGGGATGACGACCACCAGCGACCAGGCCCCAGAATCCCGCACGCATGGCGAGTTCAGATTCAACGAAGAAGTGGACGGCGTCGTGCGGCACCGGACCTTTGTGTGGCACGCTCGTGCTGAGCACTGTGCCGTCGTTTCGCCTGATCTCGACGACATCCGCTCCAATGCCTTTTTCGAGGAGGATCTTCATTCACTCACCTATGCGTCAATCTCTCTCGAGCCAAATTCTGGAGGCTCGGTGAAGAACATGTAACATTGCAACTCGTGGCCGAGCGACATCGTTTTAGATGCGACTGCGGCGGCCTTGGGCGAACGCGTGCGGGCTGCCGCCATCCAAGAAGGAGTAGCGTAATGAGGAAGTTCATCCTCGCGGCAGTTGCCGCAATCACCGTCGGCGCGGCGGTGCCGGTGGCAGCGCAGCAGATCGACCAACGCGAGCATCGACAGGAACAGCGTATTCGCCAGGGCGAGGCGAGCGGTCAACTCACGCGTTCCGAAGCGCGGCGCCTCCAATATCGAGAAATGCGACTGCATCGGCTTGAGGCGCGGATGCGCATGCGTAACGGTGGACGGCTTGCGCCCTGGCAGCGGCGGCGCCTGCAGCAGATGGCGAACCGCGACAGTGCGGCGATCTATCGAAAGAAGCACAACGAACGCACATACTAAATCTGGTGCGGGCCTGGTGCGATCATCGACCAGGCCCGCTCTGTCCTCGGTGGACGCGGTGCGGGCAGCCAGGCCAGCAGCAAGGTCGACGCTTACCGTCCCTCAGGTTTGAACAGCCCCAGCTTATTCGCTTTTGCCGCGTTTCCATTTTTTTCGCCGATTCAATCCAGCAAATCCATTCATTGCGGGCAAGCGGCGTAATGTCCTCCCAGGTGGCGCGCGCTTCAACGTCAAGTCTAAGCGCTTCTTCAAGATCTTTCGGGAGATCGTGGACGACGCCGCCGGCGATCGCTTCTTCGCCACTCACTGCTTGCTCCGCCTAGGGTTTAGCCGGACACTCGATGTCACGACGCGCGCATGAAACGCAAATAGAAGGCTCCGAAAAATAGAACGATCGCAATGTTCACCATCAATCGCTCCCACAACCGGTTACGAAAGAACGCGACATCGACGCCAATAATTACGCCGACCAACACGGCGGCGTAGATTAGGGCCGCAAGACCGGGTGCGCCGCTTTTCATCGCCGTTCATTCGCCTCGGCGCCTGCCGTGCCGGGCGAGCCTCGATAACTAAGCGGCATTCTCGTCCTTCAATTCCTCGTCGAGCGACAAGCCCCCCCGCTCGCGTAGGTCCTTGAGTAGTGCGCGGATCGCCCATCTTGTCGTTCGCGCGATTTCACTGCCGGTGAGACCCCAGTGATCGCGCATCTCCAGCCACGGCGTCGTGTGCAGTACTTGTAGCATCGCGGTCGCAAGCTTGCGATCATGTGGCGGAAGATTTTCGACAGCCGGAGCAAGCGCGCGCGTGTAGCTGGCGATCCTCTGATCGTTTTGCGCCATGCGCAATTGTCGACCTTGTGGAGTGGAACGCAGCATCGTTGCGATGGGAGCGATCGAATCGAAGCCTGTGTAAATTGGTTCGAGCGTGTCGATCAGGTCGTCGATGTTTTCGGGGTAAGCCACTCTTACGCCAGCAAGCTCGCGCACGCGCAGCAGCGCGGCGTCCATCAATGCGCCACGGTCCGGGAAGTAGCGGTAGGCCGTTCGTCGTGCGACTCCGGCGCGCTCGGCAACCGCGTCATGGCTGAGATCCGACGAACCTTCGATGAGGAGACCAATGAACGCATCGAGGAGGCACTCGCGCACCTGATCTTTGTTCCGTGGAGGTGCGCGGTCCGCGGCCGTCGCGGGAGCTGTCATGTCGATCCGGTAATCGACGGCACAAAAAGTGTCAAGTAGTGTTGACACAATTTGTGCCACCTATCTAATGAGGGGCGAACGAATCGCCGACGGAGGCTTCATGCTGTTCCACCTATCCATCGCTGCTGATAATCCGAAGCATGTCGCCAATGTGATCGCCGAGATGTGGAACGGGCATGCACAACCCTTTCCTCCTGTTGCCGAAAACAGCTGGATCACGTTTGCGGGCGATGATCGGGGAAGTGCGATCGAGGTCTACCCGCTTGGGACCATGCTGCACGAAACCGAAGGCGACGCCGACGCTCATGGCCGCCAAGAGGGCACGGATCGCTTCACGGCAACGCACGCGGCGATCGCGACGGATCTTGAAGCTGAAGCCATACTCGCGATTGCTCGGCGTGAGCACTGGCCCGCCAAGTACCGCAAGCGTGGCGACCTCTTTGGAGTTATCGAACTCTGGATCGAAGGGCGGCAAATGATGGAGGTTCTGACGCCCGAAATGCAGTCAGAATATCTTGTCGCGATGCGTCAGATGAGCGACCGACTTCGCCATCATTAGACAGACATCCGATCAACCGGCAAATGCGCGTGTTGATTTGAGGACGAGCAGCCAAGCGCCGAGGCTTTCCATGTGACCGCCGCTCGCAGCGGAGGATGAACCCTGCGCCATCAACTTGTATCAAGCGCTTCGACTCTAAGACGTCTGGAGATTCCCGCATGATCGTTGCGCTGTCGCTTTGGGTCGCTGCGCTCGCAAACATATCTAGCCGAACCGAAGTACCAATCAAGGAAGTGGTGCTGAGGGACGGTACGCGTCGTTACGCGGTCCCGGTTTCGATCGCCGGTCACGCGGTCGAAGCAGGACTCGACTCTGGCTCGGTTGGGCTTCGCGCGCTCCCCGACGTTGCCGCGGGCGCAGCGCATAGCGGCAGTGACAAACGCTATAGCTACGGCGTCGGTACGGAACTCATCGGCCCTGAAGCCGACGCCATGGTCAGTATCGGTGGCTTGGCAAAGACGATTCCGATCCAGGCCGTTCGCGCAATCGGCTGCATAGCCTCACATCCCGACTGCCCGGCTTCACGGCTTTCGCCCGACCAATTCGGAATCCAAGGAAATGGACTGCCGGGTCAAGGGTTTCGAGCAATCCTCGGCACAGGCTTTGCACAATCGGACGTTCCAAACCCCCTCGTCGCGCTCGGCGCTCACCGCTGGATCATCGAACTGCCGCTCCCCGGCCAGCGTCAGGACGGCCGGCTCGTCCTCAACCCTACTAAGGAAGAGACGGCTGGCTTCATTCCACTGGCGCTTGCGGATGCACGACGTGATCGCAAGAATGATGCCGTGCGCAGCTGCCTCGTGAAGCTCGGCACCAATCTCAAGATCTGTGCGCCGACCTTGATCGATACGGGAGCGCCCGGAATCGAGATCGTCAACGAGGGTGGCCGCGATTGGCCAGAAGGTACCGGTGGGCAGTTCTATTTCCCATTGACGGACGGCCGGACGGCCTCGATTCAGTTTCAGTCCGGCCTCCGCCAGCAAGCGTCTCACCTGATGTTCGTGCGCGACGCGCGAGTGCAGGGTTCGCGGCTTCGTTCGGGGCTGATTGTCTATCTGGCGTTCGACGTCCTCTACGATGCGGATCAAGGCACGATCGCAATTCGCCCTCGCCCTGCTTATCCTGGCGGACCGCTTGCCTCGATCAATTGACCCGCACGCGACGCAAGCATCCTCCAACAAGGCTTGCCAGCGAGCCTTGCAAAAATCACGCATGGGGAAGATGAATTAGGCGGCCGAACCATAGATAGGAGCGCTTGATGTTCACTATCCTTCTTGCCTTCGCGATCGCTAGCGAGGCACCAAGCACGCCGGACGTCAGCTCGGCCAATAGCTGGGTAGGTCTCGTCGACTCAAAACGGTGGAACGAGAGCTGGGCGGCCGCGGGCAGCCTGTTCAAGGCGCGAATGCCCGAGGCAAGCTGGGCTTCGACGATTCAGCCCGTTCGTGAACCACTTGGCGCCGTGTCATCGCGGTCGCTCAAGAGCATCACCCGGTCGACATCGTTACCGGGTGCTCCCGACGGCGAATATGAAGTGCTGCAGTTTGAGACGAGCTTTGCGAACAAGGCCGCAGCGACGGAAACGGTTGTGCTCTCGCACGAGCAGTCAGGCTGGAAAGTCGACGGCTATTTCATCCGTTAGGGAATTAGCACATTCGATGCGCTAGCTGCGCATGATCGTGCAATGCGCGGGGCGTCTCATTGCCTCGTGAACAGCGCTTTCGCGAGAACGACATGAACTCCCTTGTTGCGGTCAACGAGCTCTGTTTCTTCAACATCGCCGGCGACACTGATGAGCATATAGGCATCGTCGCGACTCATTCCCTTCCGCTCGACAAGGAAGTCGATCATGTTGCTGAGCGCCTTGCGCGTCGCGCGGCTTAGATCTTCGTCGAAGCCCATGGCTATATAGGCGCTGGGTGTTTCAGCGCGCGGGTATGATGACTTCGCGCCTTTGTGCAAGATGAACTGGAGAGTCCCGGTGAGCGAAGTCTCAAGTGCCGTTACGTCGACCTCTCCATTACCCTGTGCCGCGTGGCCGTCGCCAACTTCGAACAGGGCGCC
>DASRBJ010000147.1:0-4376 GCA_035653695.1 Sphingomicrobium sp. | reverse complement strand
GCCTTGGCCCAGCGGGCCGGTCGTCGTTTCGACTCCCGGCGTCACTCCAAACTCCGGGTGACCGGGAGTCTTCGAATGCAGCTGACGGAAGCGCTTGATTTCACTCAGAGGCAGGTCATAGCCGGTGAGATGGAGGAGCGCATAGAGCAGCATCGAAGCATGGCCGTTCGACAGCACGAATCTATCCCGATCGACCCATGCCGGGTTCGCGGGGTTATGTCGCAGGTAGCCCCGCCACAATACGGTCGCGACATCCGCCAAGCCCATCGGAGCACCCGGATGTCCCGACTTTGCATTCTCTACGGCGTCAGCCGCCAGCATGCGCACGGCATTTGCGATCGCCTGATCGCTCTTGGGACCAATCTGGGAGGGCATTAAATTCATCGCACACATCCCTATCGGATGACGCGACGCCGCTTCTCGACGAGCTGCAGAATCATCGGCGTCAGGATGAGCTGCATGGCGAGATCGAGCTTGCCGCCGGGAATGACGATTGAATTTGCGCGCGACATGAAGCTGTCTTGAATCATGGTGACGAGATAGGCAAAGTCGATGCCGCGCGGATTGCGGAAGCGAATGACCACCATCGATTCATCGGCGGTCGGTATCCAGCGGGCGATGAAGGGGTTCGACGTGTCGACGGTCGGCACACGCTGGAAATTGATGTCGGTCTGTGTGAATTGCGGACAGATGAAGTGCACATAATCGGGCATGCGACGGAGAATGATGTCCACGATCGCCTGGTCCGAATAGCCGCGGTCGGCCTTGTCGCGGTGAATTTTCTGAATCCATTCAAGGTTGATGACCGGGACAACGCCGATCTTGAGATCGGCGTATCGCGCGGTGTTCACCTTGTCGGTCATGACCGCGCCGTGAAGACCTTCATAGAATAGGAGATCGGTATTTTCGGGCAGCGCTTCCCAATCCGTCATCGTCCCCGGTGGTTGCTTGTATTCTTCGGATTCATCGATGTTGTGGACGTAATGCCGCGTGCGGCCGGTGCCGTTCTCGCCGTATTCGCGGAACAGCGCTTCGAGTTCTTCGAGCAGATTGGCTTCCGGACCAAAATGGCTGAAATTGACGTTGCCTTTTTTCAGTTCCTGTTCCATCGCTGTTTTCATTCCGATCCGGTCATAGCGATGGAAGGCGTCGCCTTCGATGAACGCCGCCGAGATCCCTTCCCGGCGAAAAATCTGTTCAAATGTGCGCCGAACGGACGTGGTGCCAGCACCCGACGAGCCGGTGACGGAGATGATCGGATGCCTGGCCGACATGGGACTGTTCCTCGCCTGGCGTCAGACACGGAAGAGGCCGCGTTCGCCGAACAGCGGCGAGCGATCCGCAAGGGCTTCCGGGCGGAGATGATAGTGTTCGACCCGCGACACTTCCTCCTTTCCACCGAACACGAATGGCACACGCTCGTGCAACAGGCACGGTACACGATCGAGGACCCGTTCACGGCCGGTGGAGGCGGCGCCTCCCGCCTGCTCGATCAGGAAGCCGATTGGATTGGCTTCATAAAGCAGGCGTAGCCGCCCATTGCGATAGCCCTGTCGGGCATCACCCGGATACAGATAGACTCCGCCGCGCATCAGGATGCGATGCGCCTCTGCGACCATTGAAGCAATCCAACGCATGTTGAAATCTTCACCGCGCGCGCCCTCGGCGCCGGCCAAGCATTCGTTGAACCATTGCCGGATCGGCCCGTCCCAATGGCGGTAGTTGGACGCATTAATCGCAAACTCGCGGGCCAGCGGCGGGATACGCACGGCAGCGGCCGTAAGCCTGAACGTCCCGCTATGCCGGTCGAGCGTGAACAGATCGGTGCCCTCGCCGAGAGTCAGGGCGAGGGCCGTTTGCGGCCCATAAAGGAAATAGCCGGCGGCGACTTGCTCGCGACCGGCGCGCAAGAACGCCGCCGGCTGGGTGTCGCTGCTGCCGGGAAGACTATGCAGCAGCGAAAATATCGTGCCGACGGAGACGTTGGTATCGATGTTGGAGGAGCCGTCCAGCGGATCGAGCGCGACCATAATGGGCGCGCCCGGCCAGATCGGCAGCGGTGCATCCATCTCTTCCGACGCGATGGCGGCGACGGGCGCTCTCGAGAGTGCTTTGACCAGCAACTCATTGGTGCGGACATCGAGCTCAGTCTGGAAGTCGCCGCCCGATCCATTGGCGCGAAGCGCGCCCAACTTGCCGGTCAGCGGGCCCACGGCGATGATCGTTGCAATCTCGCGGCATGCCTCTCCCAAAGCGGTGACGGTTTTCGTCACGGCCAATCGCAGGTCGTCAGATCCGGCCCAAGCCTCCAAGTGGTCTTGCAGACTGCGATGGGCATGCATGGCACGCTCCTGCGATGGTAATCTGATCAAATCAGATTGTGAAAACGCGGCTCGCTCGAATGTCCTCTGCTTCAATGGTCTGCAAGGCTTCCCGGGTCGCGACCGCGTTACCGGCGCACAATCGCATTGCTTGACGCAGCCGCGCGCGGTCGAGCGCGTTGCGGATCGAGCGGCCGTTGGAGAAGCTGGGCTGCTGCTGACGCCGCGTGATGTACTCGATCATTGCTTCGCGCGCGGCAGGACTGAGGCGATACTCGCTTTGCGCCGCCAGCAGCTCGGCGATGGCGAGCAGTTCGCTTGTGTCGTAGTCGGGAAAATCGATGTGGTGCGCGATGCGCGAGCGGAAGCCGGGGTTCGAGACGAAGAAGCTTGCCATGCGGTCGCGATAGCCCGCCAGGATGACAACCAGATCCTCCCGCTGATTCTCCATGACTTGCAGCAGGATTTCGATGGCCTCCTGCCCGTAATCCTTCTCGTTCTCCGGGCGATGCAGATAGTAAGCCTCGTCGATGAACAGCACGCCGCCCATCGCACGCTTCAGGACTTCCTTGGTTTTTGGCGCGGTGTGGCCGATGTATTGGCCGACCAGATCGTCACGCGTGACCGAGACAAGATGGCCTTTGCGCACGTAGCCGAGGCGATGAAGGATGCCGGCCATGCGCAGTGCAACCGTCGTCTTGCCGGTGCCGGGATTGCCGGTGAACGCCATGTGCAGCGTCGGCGGTCCCGCTATGAGCCCGACTTGCTCCCGCGCGCGGGCCACCAGCAAAAAAGCCGCGATTTCGCGAATGCGCTGCTTGACCGGCGCGAGTCCGACGAGATCGCGATCGAGCTCAGCGATGGTCGCGGCGATATCGGCATCACCCTGCAGCGCTTTGAGATCCACGACCTCGCTCGAGTTCGCCTCGAAACCGGCCGCAGGCCCGGGAATGCTCATCGTCCGTCGCCTTTTGCCACATTTGCCTGATTGGACTTGTAGCGTTGGCCGGCCGGCTGATCGGAAGCATAGGTGTGCAGGGCGTAGCGGATGGTGCGGCCTTTGCCTTCACCACGATCAAGGCGGAAGCCGGGCTCTTCTGCCGGACGCTGAACCAGGAACGACAAGCGCACCGTCTCCCATCCACGGGTCGAATCGAAAGCATTGACCCGCACATAGACGTTCGGATTGGCCTCGCGGCAGGCGCGCACCTCCTCCATGACGCCGGCGGCGTCGCGGAGGTCGAACATCGGCAGACCCCACATTTCCCAATAGGTATTGCGGGGGTGAATGTCGTCGGTGAACTCCACGCTCACCGCCCATTCCTGCCGCAGGCAGTACTCGATCTGCGCGGCGATCTGCCGATCGGTCAGTTCGGGCAGAAAGGAGAAAGTGCCCTGGGTTACGTGCATGTCGAGCTCTCCTGGGGACTTGCAGTCATGTCTCAGACGGCAACGGCGGTTGGAGTGAAGTCGGAGGTGTCGGTTGACGTGTAGTTGAAGGTGATGTCGCCCCAGGTGTCGAGCGCGGCACGCAGCGGCTGACACCATTTGGCGGCGTCGCGAAGGATTTCCGGCCCTTCCTTACGGATGTCGCGGCCCTCGTTGCGCGCCAGCACCATCGTTTCGAGGGCAACGCGGTTGGCGGTGGCGCCGGCCTGGATGCCCATCGGATGACCGATCGTGCCCCCGCCGAACTGCAGCACGACGTCTTCGCCAAGATAGTCCAGCAGCTGGTGCATCTGGCCGGCATGAATGCCGCCCGAGGCCACCGGCATGACCTTGTTCAACGACGCCCACTCCTGCGGGAAGAAAAGGCCGTTCTCCAGGCTCACCGGGGTCTCGGTGCTGCGCAAGGTGTCGTAGAAGCCCTTGATCATGAGAGGATCGCCCTCGAGCTTCCCGACCACCGTGCCGGCGTGCAGGTGATCCACACCCGCCATGCGCATCCATTTGCAGATGACGCGGAAGTTCATCCCGTGGCTCTTCTGGCGCGAATAGGTGGAGTTACCTGCGCGATGCAAGTGCAGGATCATGTCGTTCTTGCGCGCCCACTTG
>DASRBJ010000146.1:0-8962 GCA_035653695.1 Sphingomicrobium sp. | reverse complement strand
AAGGGTGGAACGTCTTGGGGATAGTTCCAAGTCCGATTAAGGGCCCTGAGGGAAATACCGAATTTCTCTTGGGGGCAGAGCGCAATGGCTGAAAAGACAAGGGACCTCAGATGGCCTTGGATCGCGCTCATCGCCATCATTCTCATTGAGCTTTTCGGCGGTGCAAGCGCCTGGCTTGCGAACAGTGGTTATCGCAATTCCTGGTTCGACCTGCTTCAGAAGCCGCCGTTCATGCCGCCTGCCTGGGCGTTCGCCGTCACGTGGCCAATCCTTTATGCGCTTATGGGCGTCTCGGTCGCGATGATCATCGCCGAGCCCGCATCCCCGCGCCGGCAGGCCGCATTGACTTTATTCTTCATCCAACTCGCGCTGAATTTCACCTGGTCGCCGATCTTCTTCAAAGCGCACGACATTCGGCTGGCCAAGATCATCATCTTTGTCATGACCGCGGTTGCGGCTGCCGCAGCGGGCCAGTTCCTGCGGCTGAGGAAGGCTGCAGGACTGCTTCTTATCCCTTATCTTGCCTGGCTCATATTCGCGACGATGCTCAACGCCACCATCGAGGACCTCAATCCAGTGGCAAACCATTCCTTGCTCCGCGGAGCGCAGCGATAGTTGGGGATAGTTGAGCCAGTTGGGGATAGTCTTGGCCACAAGGCTGGCGGATCGGGCGGAGACACCCTATTTCTGCGGCTAAAGGGAGGAAGATCGATGCAGTCCGAGAACAGGATGTTCGACGACTTTGTGAAGATGGTGAACGGCTTTGCCGGCACTTTTGCGGGCATGGGTCGTGAGGCAGAGTCCAGCGCTCGCGAAAAGTTCAAGGAGTGGATCGGCGGAGCCGATTTCGTGGGTCGTGACGAATTCGAAGCCGTGAAAGCGATGGCTGGAGCAGCGCGCGACGAGAATGAGATATTGAAGGCGCGAATCGCTGCCCTTGAAGCAAAAATCGCTGGCCCGACCCCGGGCACCGCTGGCGCAAAGCGACCCGGCAAGAAGTCGAGCCCGGAGGCGTGATCCTGAGCGAGGAAGAAGTCCAGGACGAGCGTGATGACGGCGCGCCGATTGAGGTTCTCGAACAATATTTCGAAGCCCGCGGATGGGCTTGCGAGCGAACTGGTGAGGGCGAAATTGTCGCTTCCGCCGCTGGAAGCTGGGCACAATATGAACTTCGCGGCGTCTGGCGGCCCGAAGACCAGGTCCTGCAGTTCCTCGCATTTCCCGACATAAAGGTATCGCTCGACAAGAGGGCCGCGATTTTCGAGGCATTAAGCCTCATCAATGAACAGCTTTGGCTTGGTCACTTCGAAATGTGGTCTGGCTCCGGTCTCATCGTCTTCCGTCATTCGACGATCCTCGATGCGCGCGGTGGCGAGGGGTTGAGCCTTGAGCAAGCGGAAGCGATCGCGGAAGCGGCTGTCGAGGAATGCGAGCGTTTCTACCCCGTATTCCAGTTCGTCCTTTGGGGCGGTAAATCACCCGGCGAAGCAATTGCTGCAGCCCTTATTGATACGCACGGCGAAGCATGACCGACATACTTAAGCTACCGCAGCCGACATGGTTCGTCGGATGCGGCAACATGGGCGGCGCGATCCTCGAAGGCTGGCGCGTCGGCGGAATAGACGTCAGTGGCGTCACGGTAATTCGTCCAAGCGGAGCGGCAGTCGCTGGAGCACGAGTGGTGACCAGCTACGCCGAGGCCGGTTCGCCGCCAGCGCTTGCCGTGCTGGCGTTCAAGCCGCAGAAGCTCGATCAAGTCGCCGCTGAGCTGAGGCGCTTCCTTGGTGCGAAGACCATCCTCGTCTCTCTTCTGGCCGGGGTTGAAGCGACGAGCCTGCGACGGCGCTTTCCCGGAGTCGCAGCAATCGTCCGCGCGACCCCCAATCTTCCCGTTGCCGTTCGTCGCGGCGTGACTGGCCTCTACAGCACGGACGCCGACCAACAGGCACGGGAACAACTCAACAATCTTTTTGCGGCTCTTGGCTTTGCAATATGGATGGCCGACGAGACGAAGCTTGCCGCACTGGGCTCGGTTGCCGGTGCCGGGCCCGCCTATGTAGCGCGCTTCCTCGCCGCCCTTGCCCGCGCCGCGGAGGAGGCGGGTCTGAGCGCGGAAATCGCATCTGTCATTGCTCGTGAGACGGTGCTTGGGACTGCGTGGATGGCAGCGACGACGGGCGAGGACATGGCCTCGGTCGCTCGCCGGGTCGCGAGCCCAAGAGGGACGACCGAAGCTGGGCTTGCCGTCCTCGACGCGCACCAGTCACTCAATCGTCTTGTCGGCGCGACGATCGAGGCGGCGGGTCGGCGTGGTGCCGAGCTGGCGGAGGAAGCGCGCTCTGGCTCGCTTGCTGAGTCCGCTCACCTGTCCTAGGCGCGCTCTATGGCGGCGCCCCAGACCACGACTTTCGATGATCGCGACGGCTATATCTGGCTCGATGGCGCGATGGTGCCATGGCGAGATGCGCGGGTTCATGTTCTAACCCACGCGCTACATTATGCGAGCAGCGTGTTCGAAGGGCAGCGCGCCTATAATGGCGTCGTGTTCAAATTGAACGAGCATAGCGAGCGGCTGCGCAAGAGCGCGAGCCTACTGGGCTTCGAGCTGCCGTGGACCGTCGAGGAGATCAACCAGGCCTGTAACGATGTGCTCAAGATTAACGGGTTCATTAATGCCTACATGCGTCCAGTCGCGTGGCGCGGATCAGAATCCATGGGTGTGGCTCCGGGCATCACGAAGCCCCATCTTGCGATCGCTGCATGGGAATGGGGCAAATATTATGATCCCCGCGTCTCGGATAATGGAATTCGCCTCGAAATCGCTCCCTGGCGCCGCCCAGCACCCTATACCGCGCCCACCGCATCAAAGGCTTCGGGCCTCTACATGATCTGCACGCTCTCCAAGCAGCACGCGGAGGCGAATGGCTATAACGATGCGTTGATGTTGGACTGGCGCGGCCGCGTTGCAGAGGCAACCGGCGCAAACGTGTTTTTCGTTCGGGACAATGTCCTACATACGCCCGTCCCGGATTGTTTTCTCGATGGGATCACTCGCCAAACCGTGATGGAAATCGCGCGTTCGCGCGGAATCGAAGTGAACGAACGGGCGATCTGGCCCGAAGAACTCGAGTCCTTCCAGCAGATGTTCCTGACTGGTACGGCGGTTGAAATCACACCGGTCAAATCCGTTGGGCCGTGGAATTTCGAGATCGGCGATCTTACCCGCCAGTTGACGAAGGATTATCATGACCTCGTCAACGGCCGTATTCCCAATTCCTAAGATCGAGCGAGCTTCGAGGGATCTTTCACATCCTTGATCCCGTTCGCGTCGATATCGGCAAGCAGGTCCCTTAGCCACTCGCGATCGAGCCGACGCTGCTGCTCGATGTGATCGAGCAGATGCTTGCCACCCGTGGAAAGCGAATCTGCAAATTGCCGGCGCATGGGTTCGAGCTTCTCGATCAAATCCGTGAGATGCTCGACCTTTTGGCGAAGCGCCTTCGTCACAAGCTCGGGGTCCGCGAGGTGCAGAAACAGCAGCGCTCCATAGAGCGACGGCGCAACCGGACCGTCGCTTTCTATTTCGCGTTGCAGGCACTGGCGAAACTCGCGGCGGCCTTGCGTCGTGATTCGGTAGATTGTCCGGATCCCCCCGCGGCCAACGGCTTCACGAGCCGCCTCTTCGATCAGTCGTTCTTTTTCTAATGCGCGCACGGCGTAGTAGAGCGTGCCGACGTCGACGTTGATGTAACACTCGACGAGGGCTGCCTTGAGCCGACGCTTGATCTCGTAAGGATGGAAATTCCCCCGGTGAAGGACGCCGAGCACCAAAAGTCTTGTGTTCATAGTTTAATTAAACTAATATGATTTCACTAATCAACAGGGAAACGGGTCGGCATGCTGCGCACCGGGATTGCGATCGTTGCTGGTCTCATCGCCTGGGTGGTGATCGTGACTCTCCTCAATTTTGGTCTGCGTGCATCGCTTCCGGGCTACCACGCGGCCGAGGCAACGCTTCAATTCTCGGCGATGATGAAGGCCGGAAGACTAGCCGAGGCGGCGCTGAGTTCGATTGCATCGGGCGCAGTCGTCAAAATTCTCGCGCCTTCGAGCCGGTGGGGTGGCTGGATTCTTGGCCTGATACTCCTTGCGGCGTTCGTTCCAGTCCACATCCAGGTCTGGAACAAGCTTCCTCTTTGGTATCATCTGACGTTCCTTCTTACGCTTGCTCCACTGGTTGCATTTGGCGCGTTGCTGGCCGCCGAGATACGTCCGAATCGTGCGCCAGTAGCCGCCTAACCGCTGGTCACGCGCGGAACCTCGCACCGCTTCCCTCATGCAGGCCCTTGGCAGTGCCGAATCCCCTCGCTATCAGGCCCGCCAATCGCGCTGAGGTCGCACCTTGGCGCGGCGTCGCACAGGTGCCGTCCGGCACATCCGAATTCGCGTCAAAGGGGTACGATGGCCACCAAGGCACAACCCGCTGAGGGTCCCGAAACAACAGATACCAACGGCGATGGCGTGCGCCGCCGAGATTTCTTGAACGTCGCGGCCGTGAGCTTCGCCGGTGTCGGAGCAGTGGCGGCGATCGCGCCGCTTTTTGTACAGATGGCTCCGTCGGCGGACGTGCTTGCGCAGGCCACCACGGAGGTCGACATCTCCAAGGTCCAGCCTGGACAGGGAATCAAGGCTCAGTGGCGCAAGCAGCCCGTCTTCATTCGCAATCTTACGCCGAGGGAAATCAGCGAGGCTGATGCTGTTCCGCTATCGTCGCTGCGTGATCCACAGACTCTCGCCGAGCGCACGAAACCGGGACACAAGAACTGGTTGATCACGCTTGGTGTCTGCACGCATCTTGGTTGCGTGCCGCTCGGCATCGGCGAAGGTGAGAACCGCGGCAAGTACGGCGGCTACTTCTGCCCCTGTCACGGCTCGCAGTACGACACGGCGGCGCGGATTCGGCAGGGGCCGGCGCCAAAGAACCTCTTCGTTCCTGATTACAAGTTCAGTTCGCCGACCACAGTTCTGATCGGCGCAAAGGGGTAAGCGGAGACATGAGCTTTTCCTGGGCCAAGCCCTACGAACCTAAGCACCCGGTAATGAAGTGGCTCGACGAGCGCCTGCCACTACCACGCGTCGTTTATGGCGCCATCGGTGGCGGCTATCCCGTGCCGCGCAATCTCAACTACTGGTGGAACTTCGGTGTCCTCGCGGGCATCTTCCTGACGATCCAGATCATCACCGGCATCGTCCTTGCGATGCACTATACCGCATCGACGGACGGAGCGTTCAATTCCGTCAACCAGCTCATCATGCGCGACGTCAATGCCGGCTGGCTGTTACGTTACGCGCATATGAACGGTGCAAGTTTCTTCTTCATCGTGACCTACATCCATATTTTCCGCGGGCTCTATTATGGATCGTACAAGGCTCCTCGGGAGCTCGTCTGGATGCTTGGCCTCGTCATCTACTTCCTCATGATGGCCACGGCGTTCATGGGATATGTTCTTCCCTGGGGGCAGATGAGCTACTGGGGCGCGCAGGTCATCACCGGCTTCTTTTCGGCCTTCCCCGTCGTCGGCGAACCGATCCGGATCTGGCTGCTTGGCGGCTATGCGCCCGACCAGGCCGCGCTGACCCGCTTCTTCTCGCTTCACTATTTGCTGCCGTTCGTCATTGCCGGGGTTGTCATTCTCCACATCTGGGCGCTGCACATCCCGGGTTCGAGCAACCCGACGGGAGTCGACGTAAAGGATGAGCGCGATACCTTGCCATTCCATCCCTTCTACACGGCGAAGGATGGCTGGTTCGCTGGTGCGTTCCTGCTCGTCTATTGCATCGTCACCTTCTACGCGCCCAACTATCTGGGACATCCTGACAATTACATCCCGGCGAACCCGCTCGCGACGCCGGCGGAGATCGTTCCCGAATGGTACTTCTGGCCGTTCTACGCGATCCTTCGCTCGTTCACGTTCGACTTCATCCTTCCGGCGAAGCTGTGGGGCGTGCTCGCAATGTTCAGCTCCATCCTGCTCCTTTTCTTCCTGCCATGGCTTGACAAGTCACCGGTACGATCGGGCTCCTATCGACCGGTGTTCAAGCGGTTCTTCTGGCTGCTCGTGGTCGATGTGTTGATCCTTGGCTGGGCAGGCGGCGGCGCGCCAACGCCATTCCGCAACGCGCTCGGCCAGATCTGCGCGGCTTATTATTTCCTTCATTTCCTCGTGATCCTCCCGCTGGTCTCACGCTTCGAGACACCGTTGCCGCTTCCGAGTTCGATCTCGGAAAGCGTTCTTCACGGTGAAGCTGCCGAAGCTGCGCCGGCGGGCGCAAACACGAGCGGCGGCTCGATCGCCACCGCGACGGCGCACTAAGGGGGCGTTAAGACAGATGGTCCGTGTCATTGGTTTTCTTGTCGGTCTGGTCTTCGCCGGCGTCCTCCTCATCTCATTGATCAGTGGCGTTGCAAGCAATCTTAGCAGCCCTCCGGCGCCGCTCGCCTCCGAAGAGTTCCACAAGAGCCCCAAGCCGTTGCACCTCGCGTCGGACGGTCCTTTCGGCAAGTTCGACAAGCGACAGCTGCAGCGTGGTTTCCAGGTCTATTCGGAAGTTTGCTCGGCGTGTCACAGCTTGAAACTGGTTTCGTTCCGCGACCTCAAGGGCCTCGGCTATAACGATGCCGAGATTAAGAAGATCGCGTCCGACTGGAAGACTCAGGTGCCGTCGATCAACCCGGACACCGGCGAACCCGCAACACGCAAGGCCTTGCCCTCCGATACCTTCCCGCCGCCGTTCGCGAACGAGACCGCTGCGCGCGCCGCAAACAATAATGCCCTTCCGCCGGACCTTTCGCTGATCACTAAGGCCCGTGAGGGTGGCGCTCCCTATGTTTATTCGATCCTGACGGGCTTTCAGCCGCAGCCGGCGGAGCTCCTGAAGAAGTTCCCGGACGCGAAGACCCCGCCAAACCTGCATTACAATCCGTATTTTGCGAACCTCAACATCGCCATGCCGCCACCGCTGACCACGAATGGCCAGGTGACCTATGCTGACGGAACCCCGTCGACCGTCGACCAGATGGCGAAGGACGTCGCTGCGTTCCTGGTGTGGACCGCCGAGCCGAACCTCGAAAACCGTCATGCGGCGGGTTTGTCTGTCGTGATCTTCCTGCTGTTCGGTACCGTTCTCGGCTACCTTGCCTACCAGCAGATCTGGCATGAGGCGAAGCGCGCAGTGCGAGTGACTGGAGTTCTCGAGCCCGAGAACAAGGCCAAGACTCGCCGCGCGAAGGCAAAACAGGGTGTTGCCGGGTAGCATATCCGCCGCCCGCGCCGAAAAACCTGCTGACCTGCCGCCTCGCTGAGATGAAATACCATTCATCTTAGCGACAAGCGGGAACGCGCATAAGCGCCACCGCATTGATGTTGTAACCTCTCATTCGAGGAGTTTACCGATGCGGTTGCGTCTTGCACTTGCCCTTGCTGGGGCGACACTGGCTCTCGGCGCTTGCGCCGACGATCTCTACGGACCTTACGGCTATGGCGGCGTTGGCGTTGGCTACGCCTATGGCGGTTATCCCTACGGCTACGGTGCTTACCCGTACGGATATTATGGCGGATACGATCCTTTCGGCTGGTACGGCGATTTCTATTATCCGGGCGTCGGCTTGTACGTCTACGACAGCTATCGCCGGCCACACCGCTGGAGCGGTGATCAGCAGCGCTATTGGACGTCTCGGCGCGCGAACTACCAAGCTCGGACCGGCAGCTCTTGGAGTGGCGCTAACTGGAGTGGCTTTAGCCGTTCGGGAATGAGCGGCGGCCGCTCCCATCACCGCGGATAGGGCGAACTAGGCCGTCTCGCTGGTCGTTGGACGACGGCGGATGAGAACGATCGAAACGAAGGTCATGACCGTTTCGCCGCGCTGATTGGTCACGGTCGTCCTCGTCCGGAACGATCCAAGTTCGGGCCTGCTTCGCGATGGAGTTTTCTCGACAATCTCCCCGCTGACGCGAAGCGTGTCGCCGGGATAGACCGGTTTGCGCCAGCGAAGCTCGTCGATGCCCGGTGAGCCAAGCCCGGCTTGCGCGCTTTCCACGACGTGGCGCGCGATCACCGCCATGGTCATGGCGGCCGTGTGCCAACCGCTTGCTGCGAGCCGTCCGAAATGGGTCTTGGCCGCTTCCTCATCGGATAAATGAAACGGTTGTGGGTCATATTTGCGCGCGAACTCAATGACTTCTTCGCGCGTCACGTCATAGGTCCCAAACTCGGTGACGGCGCCGACGGCCAAATCCTCGAAATAGATCATCCTTAGCGCATAGCCGTGCAGCAATCATGGCGCTACGCTCGCCCGCGTGGCGACGAGACTTCCAACTGGCTTCGGGTGGAATCCCAAACTGATCGAGGCTGCGATCGCGCTCAACGACAATAGGCTCGATGTCGCCGAGCGGATCCTCAAACCCTATCTCAAGGAAGATCCGTTCGACGCGGCAGCAATCCGGATGCTAGCCGAGCTTGCCGCACGGATTGGCCGCTGGCGTGATGCCGAAAACCTCCTGCGCCGTGCGGTCGAGCTTGCGCCTGCCTGGACAGCGGCAAGAGCCAATCTTGCGCTCGTACTTGGGCGGATGGGGCGCCCTGCAGAAGCGATGGAACTGCTCGAGACAATTTTCGAGGAGGAGCCGGAGGAACTCGGCCATTGGAATCTGAAAGCGGCGACACTCGGCCGTCTCGGCAATTTCGACGAGGCAATCCTTCTTTACGAGGATGTCCTCGAGCAGAGTCCGCACCAGCCTCGCGTGTGGCTGAGTTACGGCCATCTCCTGAAGACCGTCGGACGACAGGCCGACGCAATTTCCGCGTATCGCAAGGCTATCGCGATCCGCCCGACGCTCGGCGAAGCGTGGTGGAGCCTTGCGAACCTCAAAACCGTGAAATTCGGCAATGCCGACCTTGCCGC
>DASRBJ010000145.1:0-4464 GCA_035653695.1 Sphingomicrobium sp. | reverse complement strand
GCTCATTTTGAGACGCCTAGGATCCGCTGGTTAACAACCTCTTGATCGCTACAAATCCAAGGCGGTCCTCGCTCTTGCCGCCCTGTCGTTTGACGCGCCACAGTGCGAACTCGCTGCTGAGCATCTTCACGCCCTGGCACTGTTGGCGTTGCCAAAACGTTAGTAACTGACTAGTCAGTCAGTTAATGGCAAATCCCAAATGGCTGCGCCGATCCGAGGACCGACCGCGTGAGATCTGCGCGGCTGCGCTCGAGGTGTTCGCCGAAAATGGATTCGCCGCCGCCAGAGTCGATGAGATCGCGCGTCGGGCGGGCGTATCGAAGGGGACCCTCTACCTCTATTTCAACGACAAGGAAGACTTGTTCCGAGCAGTCGTACGCGACGCGATTGCTCCAAATGTCCAGGCGATTACGGCAGCTTCGTCGTCATGGGACGCTCGTTTCAGCGATTTCGTCCGGCTGTTCCTAAGCGGATTTGCAGAGCGCGAGTCGCGCCTTCCGCTTGGTGCCGTGGCCAAGATCGTCATCGGGGAATCGCGCAATTTTCCGGAACTCGCGAGAGTATGGCACAACGAGGTCGCTTCGAAGGCACTCGATGCCCTCGCGCAAGTGATCGAGCGCGCGCAGAAGCGCGGCGAAGTCCGCGAAGGCGACGCCCGCCTCTTTGCTTTCAGCCTGCTCGGCCCAATGGTGGTCGGCGCCCTCTGGCGCGCAACATTGGTTCCCGTCGGAGGAACCGAGGTCGATTTGACGAGCCTCGCTAAGCAGCACGCCGAAACCGTCCTTGCGGGTCTACTGCTTTGAAAGGCCGGGCGAGCATTATCGTGGCCCTGCTCTCCGGCTGCACCGTCGGACCAAGTTATAGTCCTCCCTCGATTTCAACGCCCGGCCGCTTCGCTGAGGCGCCCGCGTCACGCGCAGTGAAGGACACGGAACTTGCAACATGGTGGCGTCGCTTCGGCGACCCACGGCTGGCCGAGCTCATCAATATGGCGCTCGCGCAGAACCTCGACGTCCAAAGTGCTGCCGCGCGCATCCGCGAAGCGCGAGCGCGCGAGATGGTCGCAGGCGCCGTTGACCGCCCGCAAGTCGATGCGCAAGCATCGGCTACGCGGCAACGCATTAGTGAAAACGCAATTCCCTTACCTCCTGGTGCGAGCGGAGGCCCGAGTCAGTCTGTTGGGGGATCAAGCGCCGTCGCGTTTGGACTTCCCGGGAGCGAGTTCAACAGCTTCCGTGTCGGGTTCGACGCCAGTTGGGAAATAGACCTTTTCGGAAAAGGCCGGCGATCCGTTGAAGCAGCTAAAGCTCGTTTCGCGGAGGCTGTCTGGAACCGCCGCGACATGCAGGTCACCGCCGCTGGAGAAGTTGCCAATGCATATTTCACTTTAAGAGAACTCCAGGCCCGCATCGGAACCGCCGAGCGTGAGTTAGCGCGCCAGGAGCGGATGGAGCGGTTGGTCGCTGCTCAAGTGAAGGGAGGCCTCGTTTCGGGTCTCGACCTTGAACAGCAGAGGTCAGACCGAGCGTCTGCTGCCGCCGCAATTTCCCCGCTTCAAGCGCAGGCGAATGCGGAGGTGCATGCGCTTGGAATCCTCACTGGCCAAACTCCCGAAGCGCTCACTGCTGCGCTATCGAACCCCGGTCCGCTGCCTGACGCAGGCGAAGTGCCGCCTCCCGGCATACCTTCCGAGCTCCTGCGTCGTCGGCCGGACATTCGTGCCGCGGAACGGGAGCTTGCCGCAGCGACAGCCGATATCGGCGTTGCCGTGGCGGACCTCTATCCCCAATTCTCGTTGACCGCCGCGCCGGCACTGGTCAGCACGGCACTCGCAACTTTGCTGAACTGGGGCAGCCGAACCTATTCACTCGGCGCGTCATTCGATTGGCCGATAGTGAATGGCGGCCGCACGCGCGGAAATATCGCCATCGCGAATGCCCGCCAGCAAGAAGCGCTGATCACCTACCGCAAGACAGTTCTTGGCGCGTTGCAGGATGTTGAAGACACTCTTGCGCGCACCGACTCCGATCACGAGGAACTTGCCAGGCTGCAGCAGGCGCTAAGCAACGCTCGAAGAGCAGAGGCTATCGCGCGCTCACGTTATTCGGGCGGGCTCGTCACTTATTCAGATGTGTTGCAAGCGCAGGCACGCACTCTCAAGCTCGATAGTGAGCTTATGGAGCTCAAGGGCACGCTGGCTCGGGACACCGCGGCGTTGTTCAAGGCACTCGGCGGGGGTTGGCCGGAGCTTGCACAAGGAGTGACCCAGCCATGAGCAAGTTCCGAGCGCTCGCTGTATTTGCTGTCATCATCGTTGCCGTTGCTGGATGGTTCCTGTTTGCTTCGCGTGGGCACGCGCGCGTGCTGTCGGGCTATATTGAAGGCGAGGATCTTTACCTTGCGGCTCCCGTCTCGGGAACAGTCGGCGAGGTCCTGGTATCGGAAGGTCAAAGGGTTTCTCCCGGACAACAAATCTTTCGGATCGATCCTGCGACTCTCACCGCACAAGGAGAGCAGGCAAGCGCGAACCTCACCGCCGCGCGGACGCAGATCGCATCAGCACAAGCGCAGGCCCAGCAGGCAGATGCCGACGTTGCAGGAGCCAACGCTAACCTCGCCAAGGCAAGGCAAGATCTTGCGCGTCTCCTGACGGTCAAGCGCGCCGACGCCGCAGCCGTCGCCGGCAAGGACCTTGACGCGGCGCGGGCGGCCGTTGCCGATGCCAATTCTCGCCTCGCTTCAGCACAGAAGACCGCCGATGCGCGCCGCGCGCAAATTGTTGCCACTCGTGCGCAAGCCGCCCAAGCCCGGGGCGGCGCAAAGGAAATAGCAATCCGCGTCAACCAGCTCTCGCCCGCCGCGCCATCGGCAGGCCTCGTTGAAAGCGTGTTTTATCAAGCCGGCGAATGGGTGAACGCTAACCAGCCCGTCGTGGCACTGCTGCCCGACAACGAGATCAAAGTGCGCTTCTACGTGCCTGAACCTGAAGCGGCTCGCTATCGGCCAGGACAGACTATCCATTTTTCGTGCGACGGTTGCGGAGGCGCGCTTGTAGCTCGGATCGCCTATGTCAGCCCAAGGCCAGAGTTTACGCCCCCGGTGATATTCAGCCGCGATAGCCGCGACCGGTTGGTATTCATGGTTGAAGCATATCCCTCCCGTGCCACCAGGCTGATGCCCGGCCTTCCGGTAGACGTGGAACCGCTGCAATGACCCTCGCGATCGATGTGCGTGATCTCAGCAAGCGATTCGGCACGCTCGAGGCGGTCAACCACATCGCGATCCAGATAGAACAGGGTCATATCACCGGCTTCCTCGGGCCAAATGGTTCGGGCAAGACAACCACGTTGCGCATGTTGTGCGGACTGCTGACGCCGGACAGTGGCGAAGGCCAGGTACTCGGGCTGGATTTTCCGCGAGAAGCGGAGGCGATCAAGCGTCAGACCGGCTACATGACGCAGCATTTCTCTCTTTATGACGACCTGACGATTGAAGAGAATTTGACGTTCATTGCGCGCGTTTACAGCCTCGACCACGTGCGTCGACGCGTCACCGATACACTCCAGAAGCTTGGTCTCGCGGAGCGTCGGAAGCAGCTTGCCGGACAGCTTTCGGGTGGCTGGAAGCAGCGCCTCGCGCTGGCCGCTGCCGTCATGCACGAACCCAAACTCCTTCTCCTCGATGAACCGACTGCCGGTGTTGATCCGCAGGCGCGGCGCGATTTCTGGGCCGAGATCCACCAGTTTGCTGAGGACGGGATGACCGTGCTCGTTTCAACTCATTACATGGACGAGGCCGAGCGATGCCACGAGATCGCTTATATCTTTAACGGCGAACTCATTGCTCGCGGAACTGCGGGCGACGTAATCAAGCAATCGCGTCTCGTCACCTTTGAGGCGCAGGGCCCGCGAGCCGATCGTCTTGCTGGCGACATCGCCGACAGGCCAGGCGTTGAAATGGTTGCACCATTCGGCGCCGCGCTCCACGTCAGCGGTACGGATCGAACTAGCCTCGAAGCAGCAATCGAACCGTTTCGACATGAGCCGTGGCACTGGACCGAGGTCCCGGCGAGCCTCGAGGACGTGTTCATCCAGTTGATGCGCGAGAATGGCGGCCAGAAAGCACAGATGGCGGCATGAACGGCTTGTCGCTTTCACGCATTCTCGCGATCCTTTCGAAGGAATTCACGCAGTTGGTGAGGGACCGGCTGACCTATGCGATGATCATCGGGATTCCCGTTATCCAGCTCTTGCTGTTCGGCTATGCAATCAATTCCGATCCGAAGCATCTGCCGACCGCCGTGCTCGTGCAGGACCACGGAAAGTTCTCACGCTCGGTTCTCGGCGCACTCCAGCGGAGCGACTATTTCGATCTCAAATTCGCTGCGCGCTCACCAGCCGAAATGCAGCAGATGATCGAACGTGGGACGGTGCAGTTCGCAATCACTATTCCAGGTGATTTCAC
>DASRBJ010000144.1:0-4640 GCA_035653695.1 Sphingomicrobium sp. | reverse complement strand
CGAGATCCGCAGTCGGTTTAAGGTCCCGTCCTTCGTAAAGCATTGAGTCGGCAAGCCCCGGCCAGTCGGCGATAACCTTGCCGCCGGCGACAGCGCCGCCGATCAGCATTGCCGCAGAGGCTTGGCCGTGGTCGGTCCCACCCGTCCCATTCGGCTTCGCGGTTCGGCCAAATTCGGTCGCAACCACGACGAGCGTGTTTGACCACTCCGCGCCAAGTCCTGATTTGAGCGCGGCAAGCATGCCATCGAGATCGCGCAACTGCGCGGCAAGTCTCCCTCGCTGACCAGAGTGCGTGTCCCACCCAGTTGTTTCGATCATTGCGATTCGCGCGCCGTCGCCAAGCAGCATCCGCGCCGCTAGCGTGCCGGCGGCGCTTCCCTTCTGGCCGCCGCCGCTGGCGCGCATTGGCTCGCCGGCCTTCTCACGCGTCTCCATCGCGGCGGTCCACAAGCCATGCAACTGGTGATCGCTTTCATAGAGTGCGCCGACTCGGGCCAGCAGATCGTCGGACGGCTTCGCCAATTGCGTGATCGCGTACGATGAGACCTGGTGGGCTCCGCGAAGAGCCATCGGAACCGTCGACGAAAGTGCAAGCGCCCTAGCCTCGCTCGCCGGCAAGAGATCGAGAAGACGGTTCAGCCAGCCATCTTTCAGCCGATAAGCGGCGGATCCACCGCTTTCGAGAACGTTCTGGCCATCGAAGTGCGAACGGTCCCGATAAGGCGAGGCGACTGCATGAACGAAGAGCGCTTCGCGCGAGCCATACATTTTCGCGGTTTCGGCGAGCGCTGGATGAAGAGTGAAGAAGGAATTTAGCTTTGCGCCCGATGCAAGCTCCGGTGCGAATTCGCCGCGCAGCGCCTCGTAAGCAGGATCGCCGGTCGGCGCGACAATGTTTAGTCCATCTGCCGCACCGCGCTGGATAATGAACACGAAGCGTCGCTCGCCATTGGTCTTCGCGAACGCCATGTTGGGAAAGCCCAACAGGCTGATCGCGCCGGACATGCCCGTCGCAGCCAGGAAGGATCGACGTGTGAGCATCCCTATCTCCTCACGAATTCTGGACTGACTAGAAGGAGCGCCAGGCCCTCGGCTGGACTTTCGGCACGAGCGACGGCGGTCCGGGTCGCTTCGCTCAGTGAATCCGGGAAGAGTTTCTCGGCGAGCGTTCGAGCATCGAGGTTAGGCGCTGCCTTCTCAGCGATGCGCTGGGCGATTTCAACTCGGCGCACGAGCGCATCAGGTCCAGCCCAGCTCGCGGCTATGTCGTCCCAGCCAGCCGGCGAGCCCGGCTGCCAGGTTGCCTGGCCAAGCTGCCGGAGAACACCGGCAGCCTGCTTCGGCTCAAGCTCACGCGCATCGACCGCGCGCAGCGCCGACAGCGTCCATTCCCAAGGGTTCTTGAACTTCAGCGGTCTAGGCGCCCAAGGCTCGGGGGAGGCGATGAGTACTCGGTAGAGTGCGGGCAAGTCACCGCCGCTTGCGACGTACGATTTGGTGAGCCGCTCAACCAATGCTTGCGGTGGGTCATCGCCCGCGAAATGCCGCGCGAGCTTCGTCGCTATGTGTCGTGCCGTTGCTGGGTTCGTCGCAAGATCGAGCAGGATCGATCGCGCTTGCTGTTCGCCTTCCTGAGCATAGGTCCTGCCCATGATCATTCGCCGGCCAGGTTCATGCAGGACAGCGGCAAACTGGAATTCGCCGGGTGTTCCGCCAATGAAACGGGCGCCCGGGCCTCGCGACAGTCCGCTTACGGTCCACCCGGTTAGCGCGCGAGCGAACTCTGTCACATCCGCTTGGCTATAGCCGCTGCGCACGCCAAGAGTGTGAAGCTCCATGATTTCACGCGCGAGATTCTCGTTGAGCCCCCGCTGCTTGCCGCCTCGCATGGCCGAGCGAAGGCCCGCGAGCGAATCCGGGCCAACCGACTGTGCCTGGTCAAGATAGACAAGCATTGCGGGATGCTGCTCGACCGCAAGCAGCATGTCGGAGAACTTGCCAAGTACATGCGGCCTGATGGCTTCGAACTCGAGCAGTCCGGCAAGTCCGATGACGGGCAGCTTGTCGACCGAAACCGCGAAATGGTTCGCCCAAAAATGCACGAGGCGCTCGACGAACGGACTAGCGGTGGTCAGCGCCGCGTCGACGCGTGCCGCGTTCATTACCAAATAGTCTTGCTGGATGGACTGCCGGAGAAACTTCTTGAGCTCCTCGGCCCCAGAATCCGCTTGCGCCGGCGGCGGAGCGACGGCGGTCGGCAGCGATGCAGGCTGCACTTGCCGCTTCAGTTTGCCAGCCATTTGCTGCGCCGACAGGTAATCAGCAAGTTGCGCGATTACCTCGGTGCGGCGAGGCACTTGCGCAAGCGCTCGGGGCGCGGCGTCGAAATGATCGAGCTGTTGAAGAAGCCAGCGCTTTGCATCTTCCGGCGCCTGCTCATCCGCGCGTCGGCCCAGTCCGAAGCGATTGAGCGCGATCGTGCTTGCAAGCATTTAGCCTCCATCGAAGGAACTCACTATGTTCAACTCAGCTGAACGCGTTCTGAAGATTGCTCTCTTGGCTCGTTTCCTCAGAATCGCCTTGCGGGAAGATTGACCTCGCCAACAAGCTCCTCGTGACGAGCGATTGCAAACCGGTCGGTCATACCCGCGATGAAGTCACCAATGGTCCGCAGCTTCTGGGTGGCGGTACCCTCGCCGCGCCAGGACTGAGGGAGGAGTTCCGGGTCAGCGCGATAAGCCTCGGCGAGGTTCCGGACGACGCGCTCGGCCTCCTTGCGCACCGGCTGGAGCTCGGAAAGGCCATAGAGCCTGTCGTAGAGGAACTGCTTCAGCTCCCGTTCTTCACGATGAACGGCCTCCGAAAAACCGGCAAGCGAAACTCCTGCCTCGCGAACGTCGCCAATCGACTGAGCACCCGACCGACGTACACGACGTTCGGTTTCCTCGAGGACGTCCCCGACCATGTATCCGATCATGTCACGCACCAGCGCGCGCTGTCTCTTTTCAATCGAAATACCGGGATAGCGCTGCCCAATCGCGTGCCAAAGCCTGCCGACGAGCGGAAGCTCGATGAGTTCGTCGATCGCCAGCAAACCAGCACGAAGCCCATCGTCGATGTCGTGGTTATCATAGGCAATGTCGTCTGAAATCGCGGCTATCTGGGCTTCGAGACTTGGCCAGCTCTCAAGTTCAAGGTCCCACTCGCAATTGGCTTCCATCATCGCCCAAGTGACATTCGACAAGGGGCCGTTGTGCTTGGCGAGACCCTCAAGGGCCTCCCAGCTGAGATTGAGCCCGTCAAATCCCGGGTAGGGAGTTTCAAGCCTGGTGACGATCCGAATGGTGTGCGCATTGTGATCGAACCCACCAGCTGCCGACATCGCTTCGTCAAGAGCGTCTTCGCCGGCATGCCCAAATGGCGGATGGCCGAGATCATGCGCGAGACAAAGTGCTTCGGTGAGGTCTTCGTTGAGACCGAGTGCGCGGGCCATTGTTCGGCCAATCTGCGCGACTTCGAGGCTGTGGGTGAGACGGACTCGATAATGGTCGCCGTCCGGCGCGACGAAGACCTGGGTCTTGTGACGCAAGCGGCGAAACGCGACGGAGTGGATCAGTCGGTCACGATCGCGCTGGAAGATGTCACGCGGCCCGCGCGGACCCGCTTTTTCTTCTTGATGGAGCCTGCCGCGAGATTTGGCCGGGTTAGCAGCGAGCGCAGTAAATGGCTTCATTCAACCAGCAGTGGCGCAATCCTGTCATCAGGGGAATCGGTAAATTTGTACGCGTCGATGCCAATTGTCTCGAGATCCTCGGCGAACAGTGCTGCGTCGGATGGTCCACGGAACGGGCCGACCAGCAGGCGGACGCCTTCGGCGCTTCGCGCGACATAGGGCTTTATCCCCTGAAAGACATCGGGGTTCTGCGCCTTGTAATGCCGGAAGCGACTGGCGAGCACGTCGACATTCGGACTGCTCGAAAGCTGGAGCCAAAGCTTTGGCTGGAACAATGCAACCGTACGTTCAGCCGTCGCGGGCGCAGGTCGAGGTGCGTAAGCAGCCTGCACCGACTGTGGAGGCCATGAGGGTTGAGCCGCCTGCGCGGCAGGCGCGGCTGGCACCGGCGTTGGTCGCAAGAGCGCATCAATGCCGGAAAGTCGATCAGTGCTCGCCAAAGCGGCAGACGGCGCCGATGGCACCGCTCCCGCGTAAGCAGCATCGCCATCCGGAAAAATGCCGAGGTTTACGGCGGCGGCCTTCTGACTCGCCGCAAGATTGGGAAGACGCTGCAAAAAAGGCGCGACGTTCGCGCCGCTTCCGGGCATCGCCGCATTGATCGCGTTCATTGCGGCGTTTGAATCACCAGTTAGCGCGAGGACGAAAGCGCGAACGCGCGCGACGCCCGGCTCTCCCTTCGCGGAAAGCGGTGCAAGAGCATCAATTGCGCCGGCACGGTCACCACTGATGGCGAGGCTAAGAGCGAGACGCTCGCGCGCCTCGTCGGCATCAGGTCCGCTAAGAGCAAGCCGATAATCGGCCTGCGCTTTTGCTTGCTGACCAAGAAGGTCGTAAGCAAGACCGCGGTCACAGGCAAAGCTCGCGATCGGTGCTCCGAGCTGCTCGGCGCGGTTGAAGTACGGC
>DASRBJ010000143.1:0-2563 GCA_035653695.1 Sphingomicrobium sp. | reverse complement strand
CCGCTGCTGCTGGTCGTCGGCAAGCGCGAGGCGGAGGAGGGCACGGTCGCGCTTCGCCGCCTCGGCAGCGAAGAGCATCAGAAAATGATGAGCCTCGATGAGGCGGTGGCGATGATTGCGGGTGAGGCGGCTGCGCCCGATCTCAAGACCTAGAAGGTTGTTCGGGGGGACAGCGGATGAGCCTGGTTGAGCGCGTCGACGTTCTGGTCGCGATCGTCCTCGGGCTCGCGCTTGCGGAGCTCGGGACCAGCTTCCACCGGCTGATGCGCGCGGGCAAGCGGGTGAAGTGGGACTGGATGAGTCCCGCGCTCGCCTTCCTGATGCTGCTTGAGGTGGTCCAGTTCTGGTGGATCTCGCAGAGCTGGTACGCCAATGCGACCGAGCTCAGGCTGCTGGAGTTCCTGCCGAGGCTCCTCCTCCTCTTGCTGATCTATTTGCTCGCCGCAGCGGTGCTTCCGGACGAGGTTCAGGAAGACGGCGTCGATCTTCGCGCCTTCTACGTCGAAACGTCCCGCTACTTCTGGGCGCTGATTGTGGTGCTGACGGCTTTCATCATGATCTTCGTCGTCCCGGCGAACAGCCAGTCCGACTATCTGGGAGGAGTCATCAGACACGAGCTCGTCGATTGCATTGCGTTGGTGATTGCAGCCGTGGCGCTCCTTGTCCGGAATATCCGCGCCCAACAGGCCGTGGTAATTTCGCTATTGGCTCTGACCGGCTGGATCTACCTGGTCTCCGGCCGCGGCTTCCACTGACCGGTCGCGCGCCTGACGCGAGTCCGCCACAGGTCGCGGCAAAAATGACTCACATTTGTTCACATGCACTTTTCATTGAGCGTGGGAGTGCCTAACTCGCGCGCTGACCAACAACCATTTTGGAGACGCAGTATACCACCGCCCTATCCGCGCCGAGGAATGGCGCCGCCGCCGCCGATGAGCGGCCCCCGCTACAACGAGTTCATCCAGTCCCCGAAGGTTCGGGTGATCGATGAAAACGGCGAAAACCTGGGCGTGATGTATACGCGCGAAGCATTCGAGCAGGCGCAGGAAGTTGGACTCGACCTGGTCGAGATTTCTCCCAATTCCGATCCGCCAGTCGCAAAGTTCCTCGACATCGGCCGCTACAAGTACGAGGCCCAGAAGAAGGCCAACGAGCAGCGCAAGAAGCAGAAGACGCAGGAGATCAAGGAGATCAAGATGCGTCCGAACATCGACGACCACGACTATGACACCAAGATGAAGAAGGTCGTCGAATTCCTCGAGGAAGGCGACAAGGTGAAGGTCACCATGCGCTTCCGCGGCCGCGAGATGGCGCATGGTGAGCTCGGAATGGCGGTTCTCCGGCGCGTCCAGGAGCAGACGCAGCAAATGGCGAAGGTCGAGGCGCATCCTCGCATGGAAGGCCGTCAGATGCTGATGGTGCTCGCGCCCAAGTAGAGCTGACCCAAAAGCTTACTTACATTCGTGTTGCCAAATTGCTGCAGCGGCGCGCGATTGTTGGGGTGTAGCCGTTCGGTCGCTTCCCATTGACTGCTGTTCGGGTTTAGCCTCGCTCCCGACCGGGCGCTTTGTCGTCCGAAGGGGAGAGGAAACAATGATCCGCAAGTCAGCGTGGCTGCTTTCGGCAGGCCTGTTTGCATTGACGAGTCCGGCGTTCGCGCAGCCCGGGCCAAATGGCTCGGCCACGCAGGACCAGGCCGGCAACCAGCAGCCGACCGACACCGGGAACATCATCATCACCGCGACTCGCCGGAACCAGGCGCTGTCGGACGTGCCGATGGCGGTGAGCGCGGTGACCGGGCAGAACCTTCAGAACACCGGCGCGACCGACATCCGCCAGCTCAACCAGATCGCTCCGTCGCTGCTGGTCTCTTCCACCTCATCGGAAGCGGGCGCCGCGGTCGCGCGAATCCGCGGCGTGGGCACGGTGGGTGACAACCCGGGCCTCGAAAACTCGGTCGGCCTGTTCATCGACGGAGTCTATCGCGCGCGCACGGGCATCGGCCTGACCGACCTTGGCCCGATCGATCGAATCGAAGTCCTACGCGGGCCGCAGGGAACTTTGTTCGGCCGCAATACCTCGGCCGGCCTGATCTCGATCTTCACCGCCAAGCCGCGCTTCACTCCGGAAGTCAGCGGGCAGATCGATGTCGGCAATTTCAATTTCCGCCGCCTCGAGGCGAGCGCGACTGGACCGGTGAGCGATGCGCTTGCGCTCCGCCTCGACGGCGTATGGGACAAGCGTGACGGCTTCCTCAAGGACGTGATTTCCGGCCGCCGAATCAATGACCGCGACCGCTGGATGCTGCGCGGCCAGGCGCTCTACCAGCCAAACGACAATTTCTCCTTCCGCCTGATCGGCGACTATTCGAAGCAGAACGAGGAATGCTGCGGGGCGCCGTTCCTTCCGGCGCATGACGTGGTCACCAACGGCTCGGGCGGAGTTGTCCTTCAGCCATCGACGATTGCCGCGATCGAGCGTGGCCTTGGCGGAGTCATCGAAGACGATCCGAACGCGCGGCTGACGTCGATCACGCCCGGCCGCAACTATGATTCCAACGTCA
>DASRBJ010000142.1:0-3458 GCA_035653695.1 Sphingomicrobium sp. | reverse complement strand
GCCCGAGGGGGCCGCCAAGCGGTGTCAGCGCCTCCTCCTGCAGCTGATCTACCGAATGGTGCGATGGTCGATCGGTTCGATTCGTACCTTTACCGAACGCGGCCTGCGCTTCCGGTGCCTGCGCAGCGGGAGCTCGACGAGATTTCCAAACTGCTGCCTTCGCTCAAGCAGACGCTTGATCGTCTCGAGACGCTCGACCCCGCAGCGCAGGACGCGCGGCGCTTGATGTCTTTGCATCTGCCAGGATTGATCGAGCGATATGAGCGCGTGCCCTTGGAGTTCCGGCATGAGACCGATGGCGAAGGAAAGACTGTCGACGAGCGGCTCGTCGAAGGGCTTTCCGCGGGAAAAGGGGCACTCTTCGACATTGTTGAACAACTTGCTCGCGCCGATGTCGCGGCCCTCGAAACACAGGGGCGCTTCATTCAGTCGCGTTACGGCGACGAGCCGATTGAAAGTTCGCGACCATAGCGGAACAGCTTGCTTGCGGTCCGAAGAACCGAACCCCAAGCTTCGTTAGCCAATCACGCCCTTCGCTCTCAGCCGCTCGATTTCGTCTTCACTTTCGCCGAGTTGTTCGAGCACTTCGCTGGTGTGCGCGCCGAGTGCGGGCGGCGGCAGGTCCGCGTCCGCGCGCTCGTCATCGAAGCGGACTGGCGAGCCGACCTGAGGAACGCCGGCAATTGCCCGTACCATTCCGCGGTGCTGCGACTGGATGTCTGAAAGAGCCTGGGTGATCGAGTTGATCGGACCGGCAGGGACGCCGGCCGCCTCGAGCTGATCAAGCCAGTGGCTTGCCGGCTTGGTTCTGATGATTTCTCGGATCAGCGGCACGATGACCTCGCGGTTTGCAACCCTCGCCCCGTTCGATGCGAATCGTTCGTCTTGCGTCCACTCTCGATGGCCACAGATTGCGCTAAGGCGCGCGAACTGCCGGTCATTCCCAACAGCAATGATGATTTGCTGATCGCTCGCGGCAAAGACTTGGTAGGGCACAATATTGGGATGCGTATTCCCCTGCCGCGGCGGATTACTACCCGATACCAGTGCGTTTGAGGCCTGATTTGCAAGCATCGCGAGCTGCGCGTCGAATAGCGCCATGTCAATGCGAGTGCCCGCGCCGGTCTTCTCCCGGGCGAGCAGCGCGGACAAGATCGCAACGCAGGTATACATGCCGGTGAACAGGTCGACGACGGCAACACCGACGCGCATGGGCCCGCCGCCCGGGACATCATCGGGAAGCCCGGTAATGCTCATAAGGCCCCCCATGCCCTGGATGATATAGTCGTACCCGGCACGGTCGGAATATGGTCCATCCTGTCCGAAACCGGTGATGGAGGCATAGACGAGGCGAGGATTGTCCGATCGGAGCGACGCCGCGTCGAGCCCGAACTTCTCGAGACCGTTAACTTTGAAATTCTCGATGAGCACGTCGCATTTCTGCGCGAGCCTCCGCACGAGCGCGGCACCCGCAGGCGTCGCGAAGTCGATGGCTGCCGACTTCTTTCCGCGGTTGCAGCTCAGGAAATAGGCGGCGACGCGGTCTTTGCCTTCCCCAAGCCATGGCGGGCCCCAGTGACGGGTGTCGTCACCTGAGCCTGGGCGCTCGATCTTTATTACTTCAGCACCAAGGTCCGCGAGGAGCTGCGTACACCAGGGACCAGCGAGAACACGGCTCAAGTCGAGGATCTTGATGCCGGCGAGCGGCCTCAATGACGTCGCCTTCCAAAGCGTCGATCGGCGAGTATGGCGTGCGCCGCGTTGTGGCCTGGAGCTCCAGTCACACCGCCGCCGGGATGAGCACCAGAGCCGCACAGATAAAGACCCTTGAGCGGCATGCGATAATCGGCTGCCCCGATCATGGGCCGCGCACTGAACAGCTGATCGAGGCCCATCTTGCCGTGGAATATGTCGCCGCCAATAAGGCCAAAACGCCGCTCAAGATCCACGGGCGAATGGATTTGTCGACCAAGAACGGAGCGGGCGAAACCCGGCGCATGGGAATCGACGGTAGCAATTATCTGGTCAGCGACCTTTTCACGTTCGTCATCCCAGCTTCGACCTTCGCCGAGATCGTAGCGAAAATGCTGGCAGAACAAGCTGGCGACGTGCTGCCCCTTCGGCGCAAGAGTCGGGTCGAGGGTTGATGGAATAAGCATTTCAATGATCGGCTGCTTCGACCAGCCGGTTACCGCCGCGTCGAGATAGGCTCGGTGCATGTAGTCAAGGCTTGGCGCCATGATGATGCCGGCCGTGAGATGATTCCCCTTTTTAGGGAGCACTGTGAACTTGGGAAGCTCGGACAGTGCGACGTTCATTCGAAAGGTTGCGCTTTCGCATTTCCATCCGTGCATTCGCGCGGCAACATCCTCATCAACGGCGCCTTGAGGAACGAGGAGATCGAAGAGCAGCCTTGGATTGACGCCGGCGATGACGGTCGACGTTGGCCAAGCTTTTCCCCCCGCGACAACACCTGCTGCCCGCCCCGAATTGACGATTATCTCTTCAACTGGCGTGTTGAGAAGAATGTCGACACCCGCTTCGCGGCATGCCTGGCCCATAGCCTGCGTGATCGCGCCCATGCCCCCGATCGCGTGCCCCCATGCTCCGGGGACGCCAGCCGCCTCGCCGAACAAATGGTGCAACAGAACGTACCCAGTGCCCGGCGCCTGCGGGGACGCGAAATTGCCGACGACACCGTCAAAGCCGAATAGTGCCTTGGTAAGATCGCCCTTGAAATGGCGGTCGAGGATTTCGGCGGCACTTCGAACCGCAAAGTCGTGAACGATCCGTGTTTCGGCCACGGATAGTCCAGCCATGTCGCGTCCAAGGCTGATAAGCTTGGGTATGGCGCTTGCTCTTCGGCCGACGTTTGGCGGCGCTCGAAGGATCCACTTTTTCAGCAGTCGAACGACCGTTTCCAGCTCGTTGTGATATCGATCATACGCATCACCGTCCTCTTTCACGTGACGGACGATTTCCTTGCGCGTGAGTCCGCCTCGGCCGGCGAGGAGGTAATCGCCATCGCCTGGAAGAAAGTTATCCGTTTTGCGCAGCACGACCTTCAAGCCATGACGTTCAAGCTCCAGGTCGCGGATGACCTTGGGTTGCAGTAGGCTGACGGTGTAGCTTGCCGCCGAATTTCTAAATCCCGGCAGGAATTCGTCGGTTACCGCGGCGCCGCCAACCGTTCCAGCGGCCTCGAGAACGGCGACTTTGAGCCCCTTCTTGGCAAGATAGTAAGCACAGGTCAGGCCGTTGTGCCCCGCCCCAATCACAATCGCGTCGTGCAATGAATGAGCCTTTCAGGCCGGTCTTGAATCTTTACAGCGGGAATTGCACGGCAAGGGTGGAATGATCAACGGCAGGAGCGGCAGGAAATTGTCCCTGGTCGTCCACCACCGCGCGCAACCGACCTTTTAGCGCATCAGAACCAGTTCTTCGGCCATCGTCGGGTG
>DASRBJ010000141.1:0-4510 GCA_035653695.1 Sphingomicrobium sp. | reverse complement strand
GTTCGAATCCCACCCCATCCGCCAGAGAGCAAGGGGGTCCATACCGGATACGCGTAACTAAACGTTCCGACTAGATGGGTGACATTCCTGACCGTGTCCTCCCGGTCCTTGATCACCTTGCACTAACGGGGCTTGCATTATCGCTACAGATGTAGCACTCTACAAATGTAGCGCGCGTTTGGCGCCGCAGAGGAACGTAGAGAATGCTGAGCAAGCTCCCGCCCCGCGAACGTCAGATCGTTGATCTGCTCTACGAACGAGGTCCGCTCGCCGTCTCCGATATTTGCGACGCATTGCCCGTAAGGCTGAGCGGCTCGGCGGTTCGCGCAATGCTCAAGAGGCTGGAAGATAAGGGATTCGTTCAACGAAGCGAATCGGAGCGCGGTTATCTTTATAGTCCCCTGTTGTCCGACACGGTCGCTAAGAAGTCGGCCTTAAGTGAAATCGTTCGGGTTTTCTTCAATGGCTCGCCCGCAAGCGCTGCGAGTGCATTGCTCGGCATGTCCGACAAGCTCAAAGAGGATGAGCTCAACGAGCTCGAACAGATGATTGCACGCGCACGAAAGGCCAAAGGGGACCAACCATGATCGTCCTCGTCGGAATTGCACTCAAGTCGTTGCTGCTCGCCGGAGTCACTCTCGGTCTTCTCGAGCTAATGAAAGGCCGGTCAGCCGCTGAGCGATCTTGGGTCGCTCACATTGGCCTGCTCGCGCTTGTCATCATCGCGTTTGCCCCGCTGGTTCTACCGGAGTGGCCAGTCGAAACGCCCGCAATTTTCAGCCAGTCCGCGCCCGCGGCGACGCACGTTGTGAATGCCAATATCGTCGCCCCGGGATCGCTGCCGCGTGCAAGTCTGCACGATGTAGATACGCCGGCAAAAGCTGGAGCGATGTTGCCGGCACCCACTCTCAGCACGACTGCCGCCATCACGGCACTCTATGCAGTCCCCGCAGCGGTCCTCTTGATCATCACCTTCCTAGCACTTTTGCGGTTGTTCGCGCTTCGGGCGCGGGCGGATGTCCTTGTTGACGGACACTGGCTGAGCGCTCTTGCGCATGCTCAGCGTCGGATGGGATTCAAGCACGGAACGGCATTGCTCACGAGTAACGAACTCGCTTCGCCGGTGAGCTGGGGCCTGATGCGACCCGTAATACTTCTCAACAAACGCGCCGTTGAAGCGACGGGCGAGGCGGAAGCGATTATCGCGCACGAGCTTGCCCATGTCGCTCGGATGGATTGGATCAAGCTTCTACTTGCCAGGTTTGCCACCGCTCTGTTCTGGTTCAATCCCTTAGTTTGGCTGCTCGCGCGCGAAGCACATCAATTGCGCGAAGAAGCGGCCGACGACACTGTTCTCGCCGCTGACATCACTGACACCGACTATGCGCAGCTGCTTGTTGGTGTGGCGCGTCATGAATGTCCCGGATTGCTGCTTGGCGCGCACGGCGTCGCGCCATCCAAAAGTTCGCTCGCGCGGCGCGTCGCGCGCGTTCTCGATGGCAAGTCAGCCCGCGGCCCAGTCGCACGTTCGTTCGCAGTCGGAGTCTTCGCTGGCGCAATTCTGGTCGCAGCTCCGCTTGCCGCGATCACCGTCACGCCAGGCGTATCGAAGTTGCAAAAATCTTCATCGCCCGAATTCGCGAGCAGCGAGCGCGCAGCTCCCGAATATGCCGACACGAGCGATGTGCCAACCGACTTGCCGCACCTTATTGCCAAGGGCGTCTCAACGTCGGTGACAACGGCAACGGCGGCCATCGCTCCCCATGTCGTCAAAGCGCAGGCGCCTACAATGCGCGTCGTGGCACCAAATGGTGCGACCGTTGAAAGCTCCAATGGAATTCAGGTGGCCACGGCTCCCAACGGCGCGAGAGTGACGGTCTATCCGGTCGACTCCACAGGCCGACGCCGCGTTGTCGCGGTCGCTGCAAGCGGCGCAACCGCCGTAAGCTACGCCGACGTCGACGCCGACGAAGAGGGTGATGCTGACGACCATGTTTCAAATGCAATGGGTCATTCGAAACACGACGCAATGGTGGAAACGGCGATCGAAATGAAGGCCATGGGGCTGACTCCCGAATATGCTGCGGCCATTCGGTCAGCTTCTCCAGCACTTCGATCGGCGACACTTAGCGAGGTCCTTGAACTTAAGTCCGTCGGCGTAACCCCCGAGTATATTCGGGAAATGACAAGCGCTGGATTTGCGAACCTTCGTTCCTCGCAGATCGAGGAAGCACGTGCCGTCGGGTTGAGCGCAGCCTATGCTCAAGCAATCCGGTCGACCGGGATACCCGTCACATTCGACGAACTCGTCGAACTTCGCGTGACCGGGATTCGCCCCGATGAGCTTGCGCGCATGAAAGCGGCCGGCGAACTGACGTTCGGCAAACCTGTTCGCGCTCATGGATCGCATTTGTCGCGAACGCCGCGCCCGCCGCAGCCGCCGCAACCGCCACAGCGACCTTGGGACGATCCTGACGGCGGATGACCGCGACACCGAGACACTGATCGCAAGATTAACGGCATTTCTTACCGTCGATCGTCGACGGACGGGCGAACTTTGCCCGAATACAGTGAAAAGGAGATCGTCAATGACCCGTTCTCTCGTCTTTATCGGAGCACTGCTTGCCGCGAGCTTCGCGGGTTCCTCGGCGTCCCTTGCCGACGCTGGCCCGATGATAAGATTCACGCTCGAGCCGCAGCACGGCAATCCAACCAAGATCCACGCAAACTTTCGTCACCAGGGAAGCCGGGGCGATGATAATCAGTGGTCGAACGGCTTCATGCCCTCGGACCTTATCGGCTTGGAGGTGTCCTCCTTTCACGGTTCCGGCACGCGGCCGATTCACTTCTCCATAGTTCGCGAAGCGGGCCGGCTTGACTGCTCGGGCAACGGCGGGCACGAATTCGCGACGGGTACTTGTCGCTTTACGCCTGACCCGGGCTTCGGCGAGCTGCTCGTGAGGAGCGGCGCTGGCCGGCCAACCTATGACGAGTCCCTTGGACTAACCGCAGTGAATGCTCGGCGGGAGTTAGTCGAAGCGTTGACCGCCGCTCATTATCCCGCTCCACGGATCAACGATCTAATGGCTCTAGCTGCTCTTGGGGTCGATGGTCGCTACATCGCTGACTTGTCGAGAGCTGGTTATCGTCCGCCGAACCTCCAGAAACTCGTCGAGTTCAAAGCACTTGGGATTACTCCCGCGTGGATCGGCGGGTTCGTCCGGATCGGCTATGCCAATGTTCCCGGCGACGGCTTGGTGCAATTGCGAGCGCTTGGAATCAGTCCTGAGTATATCCTGGGCTTCGAGCATCTCGGCTATCGCAACCTCCCCGTGAACACGCTCGTCCAACTAAAGGCACTGGGGATTACGCCGGAGTTCGTGCGTTCCGTTGCAACAGCTGGTCAGCCGATGCCTCCGGTCAACAAGCTCGTCGAAATGAAAGTCTTCTCCCGCCGCCACTGAACTGTCGTTGGTGCCCGCACAAGCCGCGTTCGTCGAACCACTGGCCGATTGATCGACACCAACTCGCGGCAACACACCGGGTCAGTTAGTCGCCAACACGACAAAAAAGGGGAGAACCGTGGCTCGGGCGCTGTTCCTCGCAACGGCCGGGATGGCAGCGCTTACGTTAAACACGGCCAGCGAAGGAAGGCAGGCCGTGACCGGCGCGGCGTCCCCTCCCCAAGCGCCGCAGCGCATTGGTACCACTAGCTACGACGCGGGCTATTTCGCGCCGTTCGCACCGCGCACTGCGTACGACATCGTTCAGCACGTGCCCGGGTTTCAGCTCGATCTCGGCAGCACTCAGACAGCGACAGGATCGGTCGACGTTCGGGGGTTCGCTGGAACGGCCGGGAACGTCGTCATCAACGGGCAGCGCCCCAGCACTAAAGCTGAAACGCTCGATATTACTCTTCAGCGGATCCCCGCCCCCAGGGTCGTGCGCGTCGAACTCAGTCCCGGTGACCGGTTCGGATCCGATTATGCCGGCAAAAGCCAGGTCCTGAACATCATCTTATCGGATCAGTCGGGTATAGACGCGAACATAACCGCCGGAACGAAGCGTTGGTTTACGGGCTATGTAAACACGGACATCCAAGGATCTGCACTTATCCGGCGCCAGGCGTCGACCATCAACCTCTCGGGAGGCACTGGACGCAATCGACAGCTCGAGGAAGGGACAGACGTCCTCACCGATCTTGCGACTGGCCAACGTGTTGAGTTCCGGCGAAAGCATAACAGCTACTTCAATCGGGACCCGTTTCTTTCGGGAGCTTACGGGCTCGAGCACGGCCGCGATGACGCGCTTCATTTCAACGTGCGTTGGCAGCCAAGCACCTTCGACCTGTTCCAGTCCAACCGCGTCTCGCCTTCAACTGGGCCGCAGCATGACGATAGCCTTCTCCAGAACTACCGCGATCCGCTCCTTGAGCTCGGCGCCGATATCACTCGGCCGTTTGCCGATGGAGCAATCAAGCTTGTCGCACTCGAAACGCGCCGCAAACGAC
>DASRBJ010000140.1:0-2366 GCA_035653695.1 Sphingomicrobium sp. | reverse complement strand
GGCGCGCAGTTCCGCCATCCCACACTCGCCCTTGGGCGATCTGGTCCACCTGCTGGGGTGTCTTGTGCCGCGCGGCGGCGACCACGCCGAGGAAGCGAGCGTACATTGCATTGACGCCGGTCTGAAGAAGCTGGTTTGCTTCCGGGGAAGGCCCCTTCAAGAGGTCGGGCTCGCCTGAAAGTGGCGAGGTCTTTACTCCATCCGCGCCGACTCCGAGCTTCTGAAGCGTGCCCTGGAAGCTGGGGAGCACGGCGAATACGCCAATCGAACCCGTGATCGTCGACGGCTCGGCAAAAATGAAGTCGCCAGGCGTCGACACCCAATAGCCACCAGAAGCGGCGACGCTCCCCATCGACACGACGACCGGAATTCTCCGTGATTTCGCTTCAAGGAGCGCTTGGCGGATGCGCTCCGAGGCAAGCACTGACCCTCCAGGGCTGTCGACTCTGACGACAAGCGCCTTGATGCCCTTATTGTGAATTCCATCGTGGATCTCGTCGGCGATCGTATCGCCGCCCGCTGTGCCCGGGCCCGCTTTTCCATCGACGATCATCCCGGCAATCGTGACGATCCCGATCGGGCCAATCGGCTTTTGCGGGACGACGTCTGCCACGTACGAGGAGAGCTTAACTTCCTTGAACGGATTGCCATTCGCGCCCGCGCCGCCGCCGAGCTGAGCAAGACGCGCTTCGAAGTCACGGCGGTCGCCAACGTGGTCAACAAGTCCCGCTTGAAGGGCCGCTTTCGCCATGTCGCCGCCAGCAGCGGCGATTGCGCCGTTCATATTGCCAAGAAACAGATCGATGTTCGCCTTTGGCCGGGCGATCTTGATCTCTTGCTTCCACGCTTCCAGCCGCGCCTCGTCAAGGGCAAGCGCGTTTTGCTTTGCTGCCGGTGACATGTCATTGCGAATGTACGGCTCGACCGCTGCCTTGTAGGTGCCGACCCGGTAGACGTTTGCCGTCACGCCGAGCTTGTCGAGCAGACCTTTGTAGTAGAGCCCGGAACCGCCGGGGCCAGTTATTAGCACGCCACCAAGGGGATTGAGCCAGATCTCCGATGCCGCGGAGGCGAGCGCGTAGCTCGAATTCGTATAACCAACACCATAAGCGATGACGGGCTTGCCAGCTTGCCGAACCTTCCGAACGGCGTCCGCAAGATCAGCGACTGCCGTTTCGCCGCCCCCCTCGAAGCCGTCGAGATCAAGCGCGACAGCCTTCACTCGGCTGTCTTCCCTCGCTTTGTCGAGTGCCTCGACGAGGTCACGTAGGCGATATTCCTGCGGCCGTGCCGAGCCGGCGACTTCGGACCAATCGCGGCGCGAGGGCTGCTCGACGACGCTGCCGTTGAGATCAAGATTAAGAACGCCCTCCCTCACCGGTGCGGGTCGCGCTGACAATGCTCCATAGAGACTGCCGAAGAACAGGAGCAGGAGGAGCAGGACGAGCGCGTCCTTGATGCCGACAAGCAGTTTCCAGATTGCGCGCACGAACTTCATTTCGGTGCCTCTACAGTAGCTCGGAAGGTTCGCTAGCGCAGAAGAAGCGCGATTGCGAGATAGTCGCACGATCCGCATTGCGTCGCGGCTGGTGTCCGACCAATGGCATCCTCATGGATGCGAAGGCGATCGTCGATCACGAACGCGATGCGTGGCGGCTTGAACTACGCAACACCCTGGCGCTCGCCTGGCCGCTCATCCTTGCCAATCTAACCCAGCAGGCGATCCAGGCGACGGATGTCTTGCTGATGGGGCGCATCGGGCCCAGCCAGCTTGCCGCGGCGACGCTGGCCCTCAACCTCACCTTCACGTTGAACCTGTTGATCCTGGGGCTGGTAACTGCCTCGTCGCCAATGATTGCAAGTGCACTGGGTCAGCGCTTCAATGCCGTGCGGCACGTCAGGCGAACGTTTCGCGCCGGCTTGTGGCTGATCCTGCTGACGCTACCCTTCTACTGGATCGCTCTATGGCACGTTAGCTTGATCATGCGCCTACTTGGCATCACGAATGATCTTGCGAGCCAGGGGCAGACTTTCCTTCGTGCCTATATGTGGTGCACTGCCCCTTGGCTTCTCTTCCAGCTTCTCCGGAACTTCGTCTCTGCTCTCGAGCGCCCGCGCGTCGTGTTGTGGCTAAGTCTTCTCGGGATCGGCCTCAACGCGCTGCTCAGCTGGTCGCTGATCTTTGGCCATTTTGGGCTGCGGGCTCTTGGCCTCGTCGGTGGAGGTCTTGGAAGTACTCTCACTTGGATGATCTTGTGCGTGATGCTGTTCGCCATCGTTCAAACGGACCGGACGTTCCGGAGATTTCATCTGTTCGGACATTGGTGGAGGTTCGACGGGCAGCGCACGCGGGCGATGGTAAAACT
>DASRBJ010000139.1:0-6577 GCA_035653695.1 Sphingomicrobium sp. | reverse complement strand
CAATCGCGCCCGCCTTCGATGCCGCGTCGGCCAAGGCCGCAGCGATTGCCTGCTGTTGCTGCGGACGAGAATCCCGGACCGTGAAGCCTTCGATGCGTGGGCTCAAGCCTCCGGCGCGACCGATCAGTCCAACGATCGTTCCTGAATCCTTGACGGCGCCAGTCCGAAGCGTGACCGTCTGCGTCGCGACGTAACCCGATATTGCGCATGCTCCGGTTGAAAGCTGCGGCGGACCGAATGACTGCTCCTTGCAATCGGGGCTCCTCACTTCCGCCACTCTGACGTCGTTTGTTTTCGGTGACGCGGTCGCGTCGATCACATGGATTGCCGCCAGGATTCGCGCGGCGGAAGACGTCATTGCTCGAACGGCGTCGTCACTCGTTGGGCCCTCACCGCGAATCGTATAGCCGATCGTGGCAATATCGGGCATGTACTTCACCTCGCCGTAGCCGCTCACATCAATCCTGGCGGGCACTGGCAGCAGCTGAAAGCCCGCCTGCGGAGCAGCCGATGCAGCTTGGCTAACCGCAACGCACCCAAACGCGATCAAGAAATTACGCACGAACAGTCTCCCCAAGAACGGCCCACGTTGAGCCTATTTATCGCGCGTCGCGCGAGCTGTCAGTGCGTCGTTGCAGGCGCGCTTGTGGGCTTTGCCTTCGCAATGACGACTATCGGCTGGTGCCCCGCGACGAATTTTTTGATCAGTGACTGAACGTCGAGCGCCGTCACTTGCAAAAGGCGGGCAGGTTCGCCGACTGCTTCTGCTTCGATGCGAGGATCACGAGCAATCTCCGCAAGCTTCCCCATCCAGTAGGCATTCGTTTCGCGGGTCTTTGTATCCGTTTCGATGAGAGGCTGCTTCGCTCGGGCAAGTTCATCGGCGCTGACCAGCTTTGCTGCAAGGTCGCGCAGTTGAGCATCGATGAGAGAATGGATCCTTTCAAAATTGGATGGTGGAGTCTCGAGCGTTATTCCAAGATAGCCATAGCCCGGAAGATCGACCGCGCTCACTGCCTCGACATGCGGTGAATAAGTAATGCCGAGCTGCTCGCGAACCGTATCGACCAAGCGGCTCGAGATTATCGAGGAAGCAACGCTGCCAACGGAACCGGCTTTAGGGTCCGCGAAATAGTCGGGAAGCTGAAAATATTCGCCGTAATATGCCTGATCCGCTCGGCCATTGTGTTCGACGACGACCGGCGCGCCGGGAGCAGGCATGGTGATGTGGACCGAAACGGGGGCGACACGTGCGCCGCCGGTGCCTGCGGCGAACGTCTCCTCGGTCGCATTCACCGCCTGATCGACAGTGACGTCGCCGACGATCACAACGTCCGCCTGCCCAGCGAGCGGTCGCTCGAGGATTCGGGGGAGATCCAAGGGTTCAATCCGCGCAAGATCCGCGTCACTTGGAATGGCACGAAAGCGTGGGTCATTGTCGACGGTCATCGCTTGCGCAGCTCGCGAATAGGTAGCGCCGGCATTTCCATCGATCTGCCCAGCAATCATGGAGGCAAGCGATCGCGCCTTCTGCACGGCTTCGGGCCGGAACCCCGGATCACGCGCGAAAGCATCAAGCAATTGCATCTGCGGCACGAGATCGCTCGGCCGAGTTCCTCCAACCAAAACGAAAGCGCGGTTGCCCGGCGAGAGGGTTACGGAAATAAGCTTACTGTTCTCCTGCGCCCATTGTGTAATCTGCGCTGTCGAGAGCTTTTTCGTTCCTGAATAAGCAAACAGCTGGGTTTGCCAAATGGCACGGCCAAGATCAGGTTGAACGCCCGCGCGGCCATTTCCAAGGAGAACACCGACGGCGACCTTGTCCTTCTCGAATTTGGTTGGTTTGACGAGCAGGCGCGTTCCGTTCGCGAACCGGACGGTCGTCGTTCCGAGCTTGCTGTCGAAGGTCCTCGAGACGATCGCGCTCGGCTTTCCAAAGTTCGTGTACGGCCAGGCGATCGCGGCCTCCCTGACGGCGGCGCCGAGTGGTCGCTCGTAAGCGGCACCAAGAGCCTCAGCGAGTTGCGCGTCCGACACTGGAAGCCGCTCGGCCGAGCGGAACAATATCGGGCCACGCGCGGCGAATGCGCTCTTGAGCGCGCCGTTCACTTCTGCTGGCGTGATGCTTGCGAGGATGGGCGTTGCAAATGCGAGATCCTGAGCCGGGCTGTCGAAAACCTCTTCCGCATTCGCCATTGCAACGATCGCGTCGGCGATGTCCGTTGATTTACGTGTTGGAGCATTAGCCGCAGCATTCTCGAGCTGCGTCCGGACCGTTGCGACAGCGCGCTTGAGCTCGTTGGGTTGGACACCGTCCCGAAGCAAGCCGCGTTCCGCCGCACTCACCGCGTCGAGAGCGGCTTGCCACTTCTCCGGCGAAGCCGAGACATCAACCGAAGTGACAGCAGCCGAGTGCACGAGAGAGCGTTCCTCGCTTGCTTCGCCGCCAACAAAGGGAGCACCAGGCTGGAGAGCGATGTCGGAGAGGCGTTGATTGAGCACCGTCAACGCAATGCGCCTCAACAGGAGCTCGCGCTCGAGAGCATTGGTATCGGCACGGCGATCCGACGGAGCAACCCAATTTATTGAAACGCTGTCCGGGACGCCGCTCTCGATGATCTCGCCCACCTTCTTCGCTCCGGTGGGCGTTCCAAGATCGACCGAATCCGGAGTTGCGGAAGGCTTCCAATCGGAAAATCGTGCACGGATTTGTTGCTCGACGGCAGCCGGATCGATCTTGCCAACCACCACAATTGTTGCATTGTCCGGCCGGTAATTGGCACGGTAGAAGCGCTCAAAGCGATCACGTGTGGCAGTCCGAAGCACGTCATCCTTGCCGATCGTCCAGCGATTCACCGCCCGCGTGCCGTCAAGCACGGTGGCGAACTCCGACTTTATTGCACGAAACTGGGGCGTGTCGCGGAGGCGCTCTTCCGAAAGGATGACGCCGCGCTCCGCGTTGATTGCCGCCGGTGAAAAACTCAGTCGATCGCCAATTTCGCGAAATAGAGTGAGGCCGGTGTCGAGTGCCGCGGCATCGGCTTTCGGGAAGTTGAACATGTAAATGGTCTCGTCATGGCTCGTTGAAGCATTCGTGTCGGGACCATATTGCAAGCCCTGCCGCTGCAGCATCCTGACGGCTTCCCCGTCCGCGACATTGGTGCTTCCGCGGAACGCCATATGTTCGATGAAATGCGCAAGCCCCTGTTCGTCGTCGTGCTCTTCTAGGGATCCTGAGCCGATGCGCATGCGCATTGCGACGCCGTCGCTCGGCGTCTCGTTGTGCATGATCGCATAGCGCAGGCCGTTCGGTAGCGTTCCGAAGCGTACGGCGGGGTCCGCCTTGTGATCCGTATAATCCTGCGCCCAACGTCCTGGCTGCTCGAGCGGCACCTCACCAAGTGCGGGAGCAGCAATTGAAACGAACAGCGCAGAACTCAGCAGCGTGGAACGCAACAGCACAGAGTTACAAAGCATGATTTCGGGACTCACAAAGGCTACTGAGAGTTCGGTGATTACGAAAGCAGTCGGTTCCCAGTCAAATATCTCAACGAATTGAGCCACGTGACGAAGAATGGTCGGCTCGTTTCCATGGCTAATCGGAGTAGAGCAAGAACGTAAGTCTTTGCTAACTTAATTCTGGCGCGGCAACTCGTTGTCACGCATCCGCAACGCGATGAAACAAGGCGCGACCTCATTGCGATTCTAGCGAAAAGTGCCTGCTGATAAGGACCGTAGGTACAACTCGCCTCGTCAGTGCACGTAGCCTGAACCGGCATTGCGGTTCCGAACATCAATCGCAATAAGATTGCCCCAGCAGGGGAGATCGCGTGTGAGTGTGCTGGCTTTGGAGCGCGTATCCAAGCGCTTCGACAAGGTTGTCGCGGTTGACGATCTCAGTTTCACGGTAAAGCAGGGTGCGGTCTTCGGCTTTCTAGGCGGCAACGGCGCCGGCAAGACGACATCCCTCAGGATGGTTCTTGACATCATTCGCCCGTCCACCGGCACGATCCGCGTGCTCGGCCGCGAACCCGGCCGCTCGAACGCGCCTGAAATTGGCTTCCTTCCCGAGGAGCGCGGACTCTACCGCAACATGACCGCGCTTGAGACGATTGCGTATTTCGGAAGACTGAAGGGAATGAGCCCACCGGACGCGAGGAAGGAAGGTGCGGCACTTCTCGACCGTTTCGGCCTATCCGCCAACTCGAAGTCGACGGTCGACAAGCTGTCGAAGGGCATGGCGCAAAAGGTTCAGCTTGCGACCGCGCTCGTCAATCGTCCCAAACTCTTGATCCTGGACGAGCCATTCTCGGGTCTTGATCCAGTCAATCAGGGGCTTCTTGAGCAAGAAATCCGTAACATGTCACAGGCGGGCGCGACCGTGGTTTTCTCGACCCACGTGATGCAACATGCTGAGCGGCTTTGCGACAAGCTTTTGCTTCTCGCGCGCGGCCGTAAGATGTTCGAAGGAACGCTCGACGAAGCGAGAGCGCAGTTGCCGGCGCGTCTCACCGTCGTCGCCAGAACCACCCCTGCCCTGCTTCAGGGCGTCGAAAGCGCGCAGGACTGCGGCGAGGCTGGCGACGGCTGGCGGCGCTTCGACGTTCGGCTCAAGCCTTCGGTTTCGCCGGGCGATGTTCTTGAGCAATGCACCTTGCAAAATTTTCCGCTGCGCCAATTCGAGCAGCTCCATGCAAGCCTCCATGATGTCTTCGTGCACATCGTCGGAGCGACCGAGACTCGCCCATGAACGACATCTTCATCATTGCGGGGCGCGAGTTCCGTCAGATCGCGAAAATGCGCAGTTTCTGGCTGACGCTTCTTATCCTGCCACTCTGTTTCGCCATCGGACCGGTAGTGCAGCACCTCGTCGGGAACAACGAGGCAAGTCGCGTCATGGTGATCGATCGAACAGGTGGGGCCGAAGCTCGTGCTTTGGAGCAGCGCGTTTCGCTCGACCATGATCGCGACGTGCTGACCGAGCTTTCACGCTATGTCGAGCAGCATCATCTGGAAGCGGCAGACCGGCAGGCGCTCTGGTCACAGCATGACCGCTGGTACAGTGACGCCGACGTAGAACAGTTCATTGCGTCGGGTGGGCTTCCTTTGGCCAAAGCGCGCATCGACCGAGTAAAGGCGAGTGACGGGCCCGCCTTCGAAGCACCGGCGAACAAATACAAGTTCGTTGCCGCCCCCTCATCGCTCGCGCCGCTGCCCGAGCCGATGCTCGACAGCGCACTGAAGCCGATACTGAAACCACGGGTCAAAGGAGCTGAGGCCGTCGACTACGTGATTGAAATTCCAGCGAGCTTCGGCGCTAGCCCACTCGTCCGTCTGTGGGCAAATCGCCAGCCGGCAGCAGACTTCATGGTACTGCTCCAATCGGTTCTCACGCGCGACTTGCGCACGCGCTACCTCGCGGCCCAGGGGCTTTCACCACGCGCCGCCGCCACCGCGAGCGCTATTGCACCGGCCCTTGCGATTTCAACACCGCCGCCCGGCGGCGGTGCAAAGGAATCGATGCTGGTCCGGTCAATTCTTCCGCTTGCAGCCGCCTATCTACTGATGATGAGCCTGGTGCTCTCCGGCAGCTGGATGCTCCAGGGCACGGTTGAGGAACGTTCGAACAAGCTGCTGGAGACAGTCCTTGCTTGTGTGAGCCCCGAGCGCCTGATGTACGGAAAGCTTCTCGGAACCGCCGGCGTCGGAATCTTCATGATCGTGGTCTGGATCGCCTGCGGATTGTTCGCTGCCTATGCTACCAAGGGCGCGATCGCGGACTTCATTCGCCCCGCGCTCGATCCGCTGACCTCGCCCATCAGTGTCATGGCGATGATATACTTCTTCATCGTTGGTTACGTAACCATTGCGACCCTGTTCCTCGCGATAGGAGCGATGAGCGATTCTATGCGAGATGCGCAGGGCTACTTGATGCCCGTCATCATGGTTATCCTGCTGCCAATCTCGATTCTGATACAAGCCGTGCTCGGCGGAAACAGCGGCGGCATCCTCCTGGAAGTGCTGACATGGGTGCCGATCTGGACACCCTTCACCGTCCTTGCGCGACTCGGGATTGGGATCCCTGCCTGGGAGGTTGTCGGAAGTGGGATTCTTCTTGCAGCTTTCACGGCCGTTGAACTGCTGCTGCTCGGTCGGCTCTTTCGAGCAAGCCTGCTCGCGCAAGGACAGAGACCGAGCCTCGCGGAAGTCGTCGCAAGAATGCGAACCGCTGCTGACTGATTATTGGGCCCGACGGCGTGCGGCCGCAACGACCGGCCGTTGCACGTTCGCGAAAATACTTGGTCGAAGCCCAGGTGCTGATGCGGCGTGTCAGCGCCAAGTCCCCTTCGATAACCAAGTCACCAGAGAGCACCGCCTGGCGATAGGTTCGTTGGCCCATCCAAACCTCACTCATCGTCTGCACGGATGTCGAAAAGAAGACGTCTACGTCGCGGCCGGGGCGCGTGATGCAAACCTCGACCTTGCCGTCTCGCACCAGCAGCCACCAATCACGCTGCTCGATGAGATCGTTAAACTTGAACTGGATGACCGTCTCGTTCCCGGGGAGCTGCTCCGG
>DASRBJ010000138.1:0-2983 GCA_035653695.1 Sphingomicrobium sp. | reverse complement strand
GTTATCCTCAACGTGTTCATCGTCGGCTATCTCCAGCCATACACGCGCTATCGCTACGAGGGGCTGCGCTTCGATCTCAACTCGGGAGCGCTTGGCGCTGCAATCAAGGTCGGCGAGTTCAACAAGCTTGGCAAGCGCATTACGCTTCGCATCGACCGAAGCGAGAACAATGGCACGCAGCTTCACGGGATCTTCGTCGAGAGCGACGACGGCAAGGGAAATGTGGTTGCGGCAACCGCGCTTCACGGCCGTTTCCTTTCGACCGACGATCCGGACAAGATCCTGTTTCGACTAACGAAGGGACGGCTCGTTCAGAGCAATCCCAAGTTCGCTACTCCAAGAACGCTCGCTTTTGACAGCTATGACCTGCCCGTCAGCCTGCCAACGACGAGCCAGTTCCGAGGCCGCGCATCAGGCGAATCGGAAGAGCTCTATCTCGATGAATTGTGGCGGATCGGATATGGCGGCGAAGGACGTACGCACGCCGAGCGGATCGCCGCCGAGGCGCATTTCAACTACCGGCTCGTCGAAGTCCTCATGATGTTCATGCTTCCACTGCTCGCCGTAGCGCTTGCAATTCCGCCCAAGCGAAGCTCATCGGCGCTTGGGATCTTCATTTCGATCTTGATCGTGGTCGCCTACCACAAGGTCAACCAATATGCGGACGCCAGTGCCGCGATCGGGAGGCTCGATCCAACGCTCGCGCTGTGGGTGCCGCTCGTCATTCTCGCGAGCCTCATCATTTGGATGTACCACGTTCTTGCGCATAAGCCTGGCGGCCAGCCAATCGGTGCGCTCGAATGGTTCTTCGCGGGCATTGCAAAGCGCATCAAGAGCCTGCTGCCGAAACCACGGACGACATGATCAACTTCAGCTTCTTCCCGTCGCGTCGACTGGCGCTCTACATGGTCCGCCTCTTCCTGACGCGCAGCCTTTCGGTCCTGATCGCGCTCGTGCTGGTTCTGATGACGCTCGACCTTCTCGGCGAATCCGGAAAGATCCTGGCGGTGCCTGGAAATACTGACGCCGACCTCTGGCGCTATGTTTCCTACCGTCTGCCGATGCTTACGTCGCGCTTCCTCCCCTTTTCGGTTCTCCTGGGAACGCTCATCGCCTTCGTCAGCTTGAACCAGAACAGCGAAGTCGTCGCGATGAAGGCTTCGGGTCTTTCGGCCCACCAGATCCTCGCGCCACTCATCGTTGCAAGCATCGGCCTTGCGGCGATCCTCTTCGCGTTCAACGAAGGGGTTGTGGTCAATTCAACGCGGGTCGTCACCGCATGGAGCGACAATGACTATAAGCCGGTGCCCCAGGCGAACGGCACGCTTACCAACGTCTGGGTGATGAGCGGCGATGACCTCGTTCGCGCACGCTCCGCCGGTGGCAAGCCGTTCACCGCGCAAGGGCTCACGATCTATGATCGAAGCGGCGGCAATCTTCAGCGCGTCATTCACGCCGACCGAGCAATACCCTCGCCCCAAAGCAACGACTGGCTGCTTCAAAAGGTCAGCATCTACGATGCGAACATGAGCGTGGTTCAGCACTTGCCTTCGATGCATGCGATGCCCGGGGTAACCGCCGATCAACTGAAGCTTGCCAAGGTCGACCCGACCGAGCTCGACTATTGGACGCTCAAGAGGCGCATCCGGGAGCTCGAAATCGCGGGCCGGCCGACGGACGAGGCTCGCGCCGGACTTGCCCACAAGATCTCGCAACCGCTTTCCATTCTTCTCATGCCACTTCTCGCCGGCATTGCGGCATTCGGCCTTGCGCGATCGGGTCAGGTCCTGATGCGTGCCGTCGGTGGAATGGCGCTTGGTTTTGCCTATTTCGTGGTCGACAACTTCAGCCTCGCCATGGGAAACGCCGGGACCTACCCGCCGCTCGTCGCGGCCTGGGCCCCCTTCTTCCTGTTCCTTCTCATCGGCGAGACCGTTCTCATTCGAACCGAAGAATAAGTGTTTGATTTAAAAGTCGTTCGTCTCCCGAAGATCAACGCACAATAAAGCTTGCATCAGTGCCGTTTTCGATATGGAACATGCGCTAGCGGCTTTGTTGGGGAGGCTTGGCTTGTATCCGAACGTGCATTTCCTGACGCGCCAGGCAGCGCGTGAGCGGCTCGCCGCGAGGCGAGCACTGACCGAGGCGGCGCGCGATCGTCATCTCGCTCTTGCGGATGACTATTCCAAGCGCGCGGACGCGGCGCGGGCAGCAGTCGAGGCCTGACCTAGGCCACTGGCGCCAACGATTTCCGACCGATCTTTTGTTCAGTCGGATTTTTTCTTGCAATTACCGTTAGTTAAGCCAATCTGCTGCTCCGGGTCGGCCCGGGGGAGTTGTCCATGAAATTGCGTGTTGTTGCTGCGTCACTACTTCTTTGTTCATCAATGCCACTGCTCGCGGAGCAGCCGCTTCTGAGGCAGTCCAACCACTGGGTGCAGGATTATACCGGGCGGAAGGCCGATCCCGGCATTCGCTTCGGTACGCTTCCCAATGGCCTTCGCTACGCGATCATGCACAACGAGACGCCGAGCCAAGGCGTCGCAATGCGCATGCGCATTGGCTCGGGTGCAATCGAGGAGCGCGACGACGAGCAAGGGCTTGCCCATTTCATCGAGCACATGGCTTTTCGCGGAAGCACCAACATCGCGGATGGCGAAGTCGTGCACATGCTCGAGCGCCAGGGGCTCCAGTTCGGTCCGGACACGAACGCGTTCACCGCGCAGGACGAGACGGTGTACATGTTCAACTTCCCTAGGGCCGACGCAACCGCTCTCGAGACCGGGCTCAAGCTGTTTCGCGAAATCGGCGAGCGCCTGACCCTTGCTCCTGCCGCGATCGACGCCGAAAAGGGCGTGGTTCTTTCCGAGGAAAGACTTCGTGACACGCCGGGCTATCGTGCCGGCGTCGCGAGCATGGCAACGATACTCGATGGAACGCGAGCGATCAGCCGCTGGCCCATCGGCAAGGTCGCGACGATCAA
>DASRBJ010000137.1:0-4250 GCA_035653695.1 Sphingomicrobium sp. | reverse complement strand
CCTTGGCTCGTCGGATGCCCGCTGGTCGAATCGGAGCGCCGGAACAGCTGGACCCCGGGGACATCCTTCAAAAGCTGATCCAGTGCATGGCTTGGTGATTGCTCGATTTCGCGCCGACCGATCCGGTCGGTCGCGTACACGCGCTCTGCGCGTGCTTCGGGCAAGGCAGTACCGGTGATGACGATTGCCGCGGGTGGCGGGGGCAGCGCGTCCGCCACTAGCGCCTAAAGTATGTCGTAGAGGGTCGCGCCTACGGTCAGGAGCGAAGTCAAAGCGACGGCAAGCAGCGCCCAGGGCGCCCACCAGGGCCACGAGAGAGCGTGCGTTTCGTCGGACTTCGTCATGGCACTAAAAGTACTGCGCCTCATTTCTGGTTCCGTCGAGTGAAAAGCCGTCGCACGAACGAGCAAGGCTCTTTGCGAGTTGAGCAGCGGCTCGCGCGAATGCTGGGGCCTTTTGCGCACACCATTGTTTTTGCAAAAAAGCATCGGACGAGCAGAGACTTGGCGTCGCTCGGCGAACCGACGCAACGGTTCGGCCGCGCGTCCCCGAAACAGTTACACTTTATTAACCATTAGGTGCGCACCCGCCTCTCAAGGAGACGCACTGAATGCCGATGCTCGCACAATTTGAAGAGGTTTCGCCACGGACCGACCGCCGGCGTTCGGCCCGGCGCGAGCTGAAGCTCGGCGTGTCGGCGAGCGAGCAGAACGTCACCGTTCATGATCTTTCACTTACCGGCGCACTTCTTGAAACATCGGTTCCAATGCTCGTCGGCCAGGTCTTCCAGGTCGAACTCCCCGATGCCGGCAAGGTCAGCGCGACGATCGTCTGGAACAGCGGCGAATATTATGGCTGCCAGTTCGATTATCCGATTGCTCCATCGACCTTGAGCGCGGCACTGCTTCGAAGCGCGCCAGCCCGGCCTGGCACTGAACCCGACCCGGTTTCGGAACTTCGCGCGCTCAGCAATGAAGTCGAGCATTTGTCGCTGATGATGGAAAGAGCGCTGAAGCGCCTTAGCCGCGATTGAGTTCAAGCATGCTCGGCCGCGCCGCTGGTCGTCGCGAGCAAACAAGGTCCGCTTGGGCAAGCGGATCTCTTCAAACCGGACAACAATCGCTTTCCAGCGCCCTCACGGGCAAATTGCCGCGCGCGTCAGTGCGTCGCTTTGAGCAACCCGTGCATGCCGAGCCAGCGGAGGAAGGCATCGAACCAGCCGGTGCTCGTGGTGGTCTTCTGGTACATGCCAAAGCCGTGTCCGCCCTGTTCGAAAAGGTGGAACTCGACGGGACGTTTCGCGGCCATCCAGCTCTGGACAAGGCCCATGCCGCGGCCGCCGAAGAGTGGATCATCGGCAGCAAGCGCGACGAACATCGGCGGCGCGTCCGCCGGTACGGTGACGGGGTCAAGTGGCCCGTAGATGATGCCGATGAACGCCGGTTTGGCGTCGCCACGGAGGGCCGTCTCGAGCGTCAGCATGGCGCCGGCCGAAAAACCGACCATGCCCACGCGGTGCGGGTCAATATGCCATTGGCGTGCACGGCTCCGGACAAGCGAGAATGCGGCTCGTGCATCAGCAAGCTGGGGTTCAAGCGAGGGCGAGCGCTGTGCGCCGGCTGGCGGTCGCCCCGCACCCGCGAACATCGCACGCATCGCTTCCTCGAACGACTTCATGTCGGCCGGCGTCGGCACGAGCCGGTACTTGAGGACGAAAGCCGCGATGCCGTGCTGCGCAAGCGCGCGCGCGACGTCCGAACCCTCGTTTTCCATCGACAGCGTCCGAAACCCGCCGCCCGGTGCAACGATGATTGCGGTGCCGTTGGCCTTCGCGAGATCGGGCAGAAAGGGTGTGAGCGTCGCCACCGCGACATTGCGTGCAAAGGAACGGTCATATTGGCGGTACCAGCTCTCGGCGGCGGCGCCCTCAGGAAGCTTGCCGGTTCCAAGATCGATCGCCTGTTGCTGCGCCGGTGTGGGGATCGGCGTCATCCTGTCGTCCTGTGCTTGCGCCGGGCTGCCAAGCCCAATTGAAACGGCAGCGACAAGCGCGAAGCACGACAAGCTTTGACCGGTTGCTGGCTTCCTTCGCACGGGCTTCTTTCCTCTCTTCACCAAAGGAATGCTTGTCTTGAGGCGGCTCATTGCGGCAAGGGTCGCGAGCGTTCGACTTCAAAGCGCGCGGAACGGACAGGAACGCCTGTTCCAGGCTGGCCCGATCCGACGCTTACGACATACCGACCCGGAAGAACCATCCGGACGCCATCGCTCGTCACGCTGCTAAGGTCGCGTGGTGAAAGCTCGAAGGTGGCCCGCCGGGTTTCGCCGGGTTTCAGCGACAGCCGTTCAAAGCCGCGAAGCGCCATCCTCGGGGTACCCGGCGCGTCCGGGAAACGGAGGTAAAGCTCGGCAACTTCGTCGCCGGCTCGCTCGCCCATGTTCGTGACCTCGGCCGAAACACGAAGCCCTTGAGCCGCGTCCGTGCCGCGCTTGGCAACCTTGAGCGGTCCATAAGCGAATGTCGTAAAGCTGAGGCCATAACCAAACGGGTAGACCGGCACTCCCGTGAAATAGCGATAGGTTCGTCCGGCCATGCTGTAGTCTTCAAAGGGCGGAAGATCCGTGACGCTCCGGTAGAAAGTGAGCGGCAGTCTTCCTCCAGGATTGGTTTTGCCGGAAAGGACGTTGGCGACGGCAAGACCGCCCGACTGGCCGGGGTACCAGGCTTCGAGGATCGCGCTTGCATTCTCCTTTTCCCAGGCAAGATTGATCGGGCTTCCGTTCATGATGATGACGATGAGCGGTTTTCCGGTCGCCTTGGCATCGTCGAGAAGGCGCTGCTGGTCCTGCGGAAGCTCGAGATTCGTCTTGTCGCCGCCCTTGAACCCCGGAAGATCGACCGGCGCTTCTTCCCCTTCAAGGTCGGATGTCAGCCCGACAACCGCAACGATCACGTCGGCGTCCGCCGCGGCTTTCTTGAGCTCAGCTTGCGGATGCTCGGAGACGCGCTTCCAGACGAGCCCCACCCCGGCAGTCCCATGGACGTCCGCCGAAACTTCCAACCGGTAACGATGGCCTTTTTCGAGGTGCACCAGGTTCATCCTGGGAAGGCTTCCCCAGGGCGCATTCACGAGCTCGACGAGCGCTTCGCCGTCGAGGAGAAGCTTGCCGTTCTGCCACCCGGAGAGTCCAAGACGATAAGTGCCGGTCTCCGGCGGCACGAGATAGCCGCTCCAGATGACGCGGTGGTCTTCATGGACGGCGCTTAGGTCAGACTCGCCGCCACCAAGCCCCGGCTCGATTGCTATTGCCGAAGGGGCTGCTTCGACGCTCATTGGAGAGCCGTTCCTGCCGGGTGCGGCGGGAAGAGCATTATAGTAGCGCGCCGTAAGTCCAGTTTTTCCGTCGTCGGTTTGAAGCGCCGAGAGCGGGACGGGGTCGCCGTCGGTCAGTGATTGACCCGAAGGAGCATAAGTGATCCTGGCTTGCGGCATCGCCTGCGCAAGACCCGACCGGACGGAGATCGGTGGCGCCGACGCGGGCGATGAATAATTGCCGCGAAGAACCCGAGTCGCATCGGCAAGCGGTCCGATGAGCGCGATCCGGGCTCCGGGCTTTAGTGGCAGGACTGCGTCATTCTTCAAAAGGACGAGGCTTTCTTCGGCAGCCTTCAACGCAAGCGCCCGTTTCTCCGGGGTACCGATAGCCGCCGGCGGGACGGTTCGACCGCTCCGAACGCCGGGCAAATCGCCATTTCGGAAACGCGCTGAAAAAAGGCGTACGAGCGAACGATCGATGTCCGTCTTGGTAATGAGATGGCGGGCAAGCGCTTGGCGGTAGCGGTCGGTTAGCGGCGGCGGATTGGGACCAAGAGTTGCGGTGTTGCATTCATTGTCCACTCCTCCCCGCATGGCTGCCGCAACGGCGCTTGCTGCATCGGGCGCGTAATGGTGGCTGTCGCTAATGTCCTTCACGGCATCGCAGTCGGAGACCACGTAACCAGCAAAGCCCCAGGCACCCCGAAGATGGTCCTTCAGGAGCTCGTCGCTGGCGCACGCGGGCTGGCCATCGACGCGGTTGTAGGCGCACATCACCGACTGCGCTTTCGCTTCGACGATCGCTGCGCGGAACGCGGGGAGATAGGTATCTTCAAGGTCATGGCGCGAGACGAACACGTCCGCCTTGTGGCGCGTCGATTCCGGGCCGCTATGCACGGCAAAATGCTTCGGCGTCGCGATCACGTCGGGTAG
>DASRBJ010000136.1:0-2410 GCA_035653695.1 Sphingomicrobium sp. | reverse complement strand
CCGATGGACGTCGCGCCGGTGACGGCGTTCCAGTCAGGCACCAACCGCTGGGAGCGGCTGAACGCCTGGCCGGCGGCGAGCGCCAGCGCAAGGTTATACCTGCAGCCCGGAATGAGCGTCGGCTTCAGCCCGGCCGAGGGCCCGGTCAGGACGGCCGATTACGTTTCGGATCCTGCGCATCCCGTGACCTACGTGCCGCGGCCGGACCGGACGGTCGATTACAGCAACGACCTGTGGAAAGCATGGCTGACGACCGATCAGCGCGAATATTCGACTCGGCCCGACGTGCTGACCTTCACCGGGCCCGTGCTAACCACGCCGGTGACGGTCGCGGGGAGTCCCATTGTCCACCTCACCGCCTCGACCAGCGGAACCGACAGCGACTGGGTGGTGAAGCTGATCGACGTCTATCCCGACGAGGTGCCAATCGATCGCTACATGAGCGGCTATCAATTCCCGATCGCGATGGACATTTTCCGCGGCCGCTATCGGGAGTCGCTCGCCGAGGCGAAGCCGATCAAGGCCAACGTGCCCTTGGGCTATACGTTCGCGCTGCCGACGACCAACCACGTGTTCCTGCCGGGGCACCGGATCATGGTCCAGGTGCAGTCGAGCTGGTTCCCGCTTTACGACCGCAACCCGCAGACCTTCGTCCCCAACATCTTCTTCGCCAAGCCGGCGGATTACGTGAAGGCGGAGCAGAAGGTGGTGGTGGCTGGGCCGGAGGAGAGCTTCATCGAGCTCCCGGTGGTGCGGTAATTAGGTAACTTCACTAAAAGACGGCAGCGCGTTCTCGCTCGAGCCTGCGGGTGTTTCGAGGATTGTCTGCATGTCGTAGCGCAGAGCACCACCGGTATGCATCAATCCGCCGCTTGAATTCACCGTAGAGAATGCGGTCGCTCTGCATATAAAACATGGCCGTATCGTGAGGCATTTCGCGGCTGGTTCTGCGGATGACCAACCATGTTCCACGTTTAGACTCTTCAACCCAGAACGAGTTTTCAAGAACCTTCGTTCGTTCTGCCATTCGCCGGACGGAAATTGCCGTCCGCTCGTCGATGGCGGAGCGGCCGGCCTCAAGTTCGACGATCGTCTTTCGACTTACACCAAGCCAATTAGCTACGCCGGCCTGCGTTAGCGCCATGCCTCGTCGCAGCACGCGAAGCTCATCCGCATCCATTTTGCGATATTCAGTCATTCAAGAATAATGTCACGATGCGTTACATCCGTCAACTGATTTGTAACGAGTCGTTACAATGTTGTACAGCCTTGCGTTCTCATTGAACAATGTTCAGCATCGATGACGTGAGATTTCTCAAGCTCCTGCTCATTGCCTGGGCTGCTCTCAGTCTAGCGCAGATGCGAACGCCGAGTGTGGAGAGTCTTGGAGGAGCGCTGGTAATCGCTGGCGTCACGTGGCTCGTGATGCGCAATGACGCGCCCGAAGCATTCCACATCATCTCACGGCCAAGTGCTGCGATATTGTTGGTAGTCGGCGTTTTGGGAATAGGAAACTATTACAACGCTACCGAACATACCGGACTGAACCCTGATGAGCGTCTGGTGGACGCCACTCTCACAGTGGCAGGGCTCTTGGCGTTGATCGGACTGATCGGCGTTCTCTTACTGCCATGGAGACGAGCCGACGCGCGAACCGGCGCGGATTGACTCGTCTCGTGATCACGCCTGGTGCACCGCTTTCACGACCTGATAGCTTTCGAGGCCTTCCTTGCCGCCCTCGGAGCCGAAGCCTGAATCCTTGACCCCGCCGAACGGCGTGTCGGCGCCGCTGATGGCGAAGGTGTTGATCCCGACCATTCCGCTTTCGACCAGGTCGCCGATCAGGTTCGCGCGGCGGCCGTTCTCGGTGAAGGCGAAGGCGGCGAGGCCGTAGGGCAGACGATTGGCCTGCTCGATCACTTCCTCGAACGTATCGAACGGGCGGCTGACCGCGACGGGGCCGAACGGCTCCTCGTTCATGATGTTCGCTTCGATCGGCACATCGGCGAGCAGCGTCGGCTGGAAGAAGAATCCGCTGTCGCCGCGCTCGCCGCCTGCGAGCACGCGCGCGCCCTTCGCCTTGGCGTCCGCGACGAGTGTCTCGATCGCATCGGGCCGCCGCGCATTGGCGAGCGGGCCCATCTTGACGCCCTCCTCGAGCCCATTGCCGACCTTCACCTTGGCCGTGCGCTCGGCGAAGCCCTTCACGAACGCGTCGTAAATCCCGCGCTGGACGTAGAAACGGGTGGGCGAGACGCACACTTGGCCCGCGTTCCGGAACTTCTGCGGGACGACCATGTCGAGTGTCTTTTCGAGGTCGCAATCGTCGAAGATCAGCACGGGCGCGTGGCCACCGAGCTCCATTGTCACGCGCGTCATGCTGTCGGCGCAGAGGCGCATCAGATGCTTG
>DASRBJ010000135.1:0-2820 GCA_035653695.1 Sphingomicrobium sp. | reverse complement strand
GCTGGGGGATCGCAATGCGTCTCGGCCAACGGCTTTCCGGAGGCGTCGGTGCAGTGCTCGAGCGCACGAAGCTCGAACTCACGAACAGCACCGTTCGACTTGCCGTTCGCAAGGGCGAAGAAGCAATCATTGGCGACCAGGTGCAACGCCGCTTGTCGCGCCTCGCCGACGCATTGGGGCGCGAACCCGCAATCACCAGCTTCTAGTGGTGTGGCCTTCCTGAGCTCACACCGCTAGAGCCGTTTCCATGGCGCAATTATCGTCGAGCGAGCGCGCGGTCGTTGAACGCGCGGAGGCGGAGCCGATGCTCGATCGGGTGCTCGACTGGGCAGGGATCAACAGTGGCTCCCGTAATCTTGGTGGGCTTGAGCGCATGGCGGACGTGCTTCTTGATGCCTTTGCCACCCTTCCAGGGCTCATCAGGCTGGAACGTCCATCGACGGTCAAGTCCGTGGACGGCGCCGGCCGGGCGATCGAGATCGAGCATGGTCGGCACCTGCACCTGACGGTTCGTCCAACGGCCGGCATCCAATTGTTATTCACTGGGCACATGGACACGGTTTACGGGATGGACCATGCGTTCCAGGACTGCCGATGGCTGGACGACGGGCGATTGAACGGCCCAGGAGTGGCCGACATGAAGGGCGGTCTTGCCGTGATGCTCGCTGCTTTGAAGGGCTTGGAGACGAGCCATCTTGCCGACCGGATCGGCTATGAGGTCGTGATCAACAGCGACGAGGAAGTCGGCTCTTTGTCATCGGCAGAGCTTCTGAAACGAGCAGCAACTGGCAAGCGCGCTGCTCTTACCTATGAACCTGCGGCGTTGCCGGATGGCACCTTGGCCGGCGCGAGACCGGGGAGCGGCAATTTCGATTTCGTTGTCCACGGGCGTTCGGCCCACGCCGGCCGAAACCCTGAAGATGGACGCAACGCAATCGTTGCGGCGGCCGAGCTGGCGCTGAGACTTTCGATGTCGAAGACACCGGGACTTTCGATCAACCCGGCAAAGATCGACGGCGGCGGCCCGAACAATGTGGTTCCCGACCTTGCGATCCTTAGGGTGAACTTGAGGCCGCGGACGACAGACGACCAGGAGATCGCCGCCCGGCTCATCGCAAAGGCGCTCGACGAGACGGTCAAACAGCACGACGTTCATATCGAGGCGCATGGCGGCTTTGGACGACCGCCAAAACCTTTGAGCGAAGAAGCCGAGATCCTGTTCAAGATTGTCAAGGAAGCTGGCACCGATCTTGGCCAGACAATCGCCTGGCAACGCTCGGGCGGCGTGTGCGACGGCAACAACATCGCGGCATGCGGCGTGCCAGTCGTCGACACGATGGGCGTGCGCGGCGGAAAGATTCACAGCAACGACGAATTCCTGATCATCGACAGCCTCAAGGAGCGTGCTGCACTTAGTGCCCTTACCGTAATGCGTTTGGGCGAACGCGCATGAGCTTTCGCGTTCGTGCTGCTGGGGCTGAAGATTTTCCAGCGATTTACGAAATGGCGAAGCTTACCGGCGGAGGCTTCACCAATCTACCTCCCGAACGTGCGACACTCGTCGCAAAGCTTGCCAAGTCCGAGCAGAGCTTTGCGCGTGCCGAGGATAGCCAGAGCGGCGATCTTTACATGTTCGTGCTCGAAGATCCCAAGACGAAGAAGATCCGCGGTACCTGCCAGGTCTTTGGTCAAGTCGGACTTGAGCATCCATTCTATTCATATCATCTGAGCACGCTGACGCAGTCGAGCCCGGAGCTTGGCAAGACGTTCCGCAACCAGCTGCTGACACTTACAACCGATCTGGAAGGGTCATCCGAAGTCGGTGGCCTTTTCCTTCACCCACAACAACGCGCGGGGGGATGGGGTTCGCTTCTTGCGCGAAGCCGGTACCTCTTCATCAAGCTTCACCGCGCTCGCTTCGGGGATCGAACGCTCGCCGAGCTTCGTGGCGTCATGGACCAGGGCGGCAACTCGCCTTTCTGGGACAGTCTCGCCGGCAAGTTCTTCGAAATGACCTTCCCTGAGGCCGACGAGTTCAATGCCGTCCACGGCACCAAGTTCATCGCGGATCTCATGCCTCGGTTTCCGATCTACGTCTCGCTACTGACTGAGGGTGCAAGGAATGTTCTTGGACTCCCGCATCCCAGCGGCCGCGCCGCTTTACGAATGCTCGAAGAAGAAGGGTTCACGTACGATCGATACGTCGACATTTTCGACGGCGGACCAACGGTTACAAGCGCGACCGACCGCATTCGCACCATCCGGGAATCGACGCTTGAGCGGATCGCCGAGATCGCTGAGGGCGGCCGCTCAAGGATGCTCGTTGCCGCGGGCCGTCTCAAAAACTTTCGTGCCTGCTGTGCATCCGTGAAGCGAGTTGCGAGGAAAGGCATAGCTATCGACCGTGAATCAGCCGAGCTCCTCGAGATTGAGCCTGGTGATGAAGTCCTGACGGTCGCGCGCTGATGCCTCTACTCGAAATCAATTTCGACGGCATTGTCGGCCCGAGCCATAACTATGCCGGACTCAGTTTAGGGAACCTCGCTTCGACGACGAACGCCGGAGCGACTTCGCAGCCGAGGGCCGCCGCGCTCCAGGGGCTCGATAAGATGCGCGCAAATCTGCGACGCGGGCAGAGCCAGGGCATCTTTCTTCCCCATCCGCGGCCGGATCATGACTGGCTCGCGCAATTGGGCGCCGACATTCACACGGCAGAACCTTCGCTTGCGGCAAATGCAATGTCGGCGTCGGCAATGTGGGCGGCCAATGCGGCAACCGTATCGCCGGCGCCGGATGCCGCAGACGGCAAGTGTCATCTCA
>DASRBJ010000134.1:0-3376 GCA_035653695.1 Sphingomicrobium sp. | reverse complement strand
CTCTGGAGCGATGGCAGCGCTGGGCGGCTGTATGGCCATTACGACGGCGCTAATTTCATTGCGGATTCCATCGATCACCACTTGTAGAGGACCGGCCAAGGAGATGGTGAATCGAACATCGGAAAGGGGTTACGGTAGGGGCTGAAAAGCATGACCTCTCGCCGCACCTGTTTCGTCAATCTCTCCAATCATCCGAGCGCCATGTGGGAGGAGACACAAATAACGGCGGCGCTTGCACTCGCTGAGCGAATCGCGGATATCGCTTTCCCTGCTGTTCCGCCCGACGCCGACGAAAAGGCGATCGCAGCACTCGCAGAGGAGTGCGCCGCCAAGGTTCCCCCCGAAACGTCACACGCGCTCGTGCAGGGCGAGTTCACCCTCACGGTCGAGTTGGTTCGCCGGTTGCAGGCGCGCGGCATCACCTGTCTTGCTGCGACAAGCGAGCGGGAGGTTGAAGAGAACGGCGACGGGCGGCGGGTGTCAACCTTCAGGTTCGTGCGCTTTCGCGCCTACTCCTGAGCTGCAGAGAGCAAAGCGCCGAAAATCGGTCACGATGCGACAGCTCGGACCGAGCCACCGATGCGCCAAAGATTATATCGTAGCAACATCATATATAACGTATGAGCGTGCAGTCGACTCCGTCAATAACGAGCGCGCCCATGAGAGTTCGGTCATCACGTATAGTGTAAATATGATAATGAGAACACTTTTTCTCTACTCCTTACCGGAGGTGAGGACATTTCTTTTAGTTACAACCATGCGGCTTGAGTCCAATCTCCTTTTCCAGAACAGAAAAGGACCGCCAAAGCCGTCGCCGCTGATTTCGAAGCATAGCGCGGTTGTCTATTTGCGTTCTAGGTCAATAATGCACATGCATGGTTGGGCCTTCATGCATCCGTCTGTCACGACGCGCCGGACTGTGAAGAATGGAGAGCATGACCCCGCCGAACGCCCAGCCCGTTATCGTCCGGTTCCGAGACGACTTGCGGCTCGCCGACAACCCGGCGCTTACCGCGGCGATCACGCGTGGCTCGCCTCTTATCGCCGTCTATATTCTCGACGATGAGACGCCCGGAAGCTGGCGGCTCGGCGGTGCCGCACGCTGGTGGCTGCATCATAGCCTCGCGGCACTTGGCAAGAACATCGAGCGCCTGGCCGGCGCATTGGTGTTGCGGCGAGGCGGGCCGGTGGTCGCGATCAAATCCTTGATTCAGGAGACGAGGGTGCCTGAGATCGCCGCGCTTCCGAATGCCTACATCCACAAACCCTGGGCAGCGCCTGAAGCCGTGCGTTTGGTCGCGAGGATTGAAATGGACACACACTATCCGGCGCCAATCGTGGATCATGCAATGGCACGTCGGCGCGCCCTGAACGCGTTTGCCCGCCTGAAATCGATGAGATCTTGAGCGCAGGGGTCCCGAGGATCGCACGCAAAGTGCAAGCCGGGTCGCCAGACACTAAGTCTTCCACTGAGAGAACCTACCGATGCTGGATGAATTGAAAGCCAACAACCGTCGTTGGGCGGAGCGCAAGCTCTCGCATGATCCAAGTTTCTTCAAGCGCCTCGAAGGTCAGCAGACGCCAAAGTACTTGTGGATTGGCTGTTCGGACAGCCGTGTGCCTGCGAACGAGATCGTAGACCTCGAACCGGGCGAGCTCTTCGTGCACCGGAATATCGCCAATCTCGCGCCGCCACAGGACGCAAACTATCTGTCGGTGCTCCAGTTTTCCGTGGAAGTGCTGAAAGTCGAGCACATCCTCGTGGTGGGGCATTATGGCTGCGGCGGTGTTGCGGCAGCCGTGGATGGCAAAAGGCGCGGCCTAATCGACCACTGGGTCCATCCCATTCGCGAAGTTCATCATCAGCACAGGCACGAACTGGAGGCTCTGCCAGACGAGCGCGCCCGTTGGGATCGCCTGGTCGAGCTGAACGTCATCCGGCAGGTCAAGAACGTTGCCTCGGACGTGTTTGTCCAAGACGCATGGGCGAGCGGCCAAAAGCTTTCTGTGCACGGCTGGGTCTATTCGATTGGGGATGGGCTCATCAGAGACCTCAACGTCACGGTCGAGCGTCCCGAGCAGGTGGCCGAGGGCGCCTGAAAAGCGGAAACTCAATGCAAGACTGTGCCCTGCTCGTAACTCGCGGCGTTCGGAATCATCCCGAGTTTGGCCTATCACGCCGCCGCCGGCTCCTGCTCGGCACAGATGGCCAAGCTGTCGCCTTCAGACAAAGGCTCGTCGAGCAGCGCACAATGATGGGGTGTGCGGGTCGAAGGCCGGACGTGCGCCCGAAAGTGGTGGCAGGTCCGGCAGACGCCGAAGGCGCGGCCTCGGTTGCGGGTAATCGCAGTGTGCAGCGTTTGCCGCAAGGCATCGCGCAGCGCAACGACGTCGGCGCCGGCGGCATGCTCGACATCCTTCGCTAACCGGCGCAAGGGATCGCGCTTCAGCGTCCGCTCCCCGTCGGCGCTGAGAACAAATTCGACCGAACGGCCATCGCGCAGATTGTCCGCCCGCGTGACGTAGCCCTTGGCTTCCAGCGAAGCGAGCGTGCGCGAAACCGTGCCCCGGGTTGACGCGAGATAGTCGGCCAGCGCCGCCGGCGTCCGCGAAAAGCGGTTGGCGCGCGCCAGATAGCGCAAGGCTTCCCACTGGGCGGGGTTGAGATTCCCCACTTGCTCGTCCGACCGGGCAAGCCGGTCGAGACGGTCAATCAGGTGCGCCGTTTCAAGCGCTTCCGGAGACAAAGGCATAGTTGCTACTCGAAATTATATTGACGACGTCAGGTATGGTTTGATAATAGCGACTAGCAATCATCTTTGCAATCGGAGGTGCATCCATGACGGCGGTTAGCATTCCCGGCTATCGGCTTGGCGATCCGGCGCTGCCCAGGTCTCCGATTGCGACCGACGAGTTTGCGACGCTCAAGGCCTCGCTTCTCTTCGGTGACGACGATGTCGCGGCGCTCCGGAAGGTCCACGATGTGGTCAAGGATCAGGTCGAGGCCATTCTCGATGTTTGGTACGGCTTCGTCGGCTCGACGGCGCATCTTCTGGCTTATTTCTGCGACCCCAGGACCGGCCAGCCCATCGGCGCCTATCTCGACGCCGTGCGTAAGCGCTTCGCCCAGTGGATTCTCGACACCTGTCGGGCCGAGTATGACACGGCGTGGCTTGCCTGGGCCGACGAGATCGGCCGGCGCCACCATCGTTCCGGCAAGAATCGGACCGACGGCGTTGCGGCAGCACCGCACATTCCGATGCGTCATCTGCTCGCGCTCGTGATCCCGATCTCGATCACCATGAAGCCGTTCCTGGAGAAGAAGGGCCATTCGGCAGCCGAGGTCGAGACGATGCATGCGGCCTGGACCAAGGCG
>DASRBJ010000133.1:0-11026 GCA_035653695.1 Sphingomicrobium sp. | reverse complement strand
CGTTGGACCGTTTCCGAAAACTCAGTCGCGTGGCCGAATGGCCTGCGGAGGAGCGATCGGCCTCGGAGGATGCGCTGCTGCCCAATTCATCCGCTTCAGATCAAGCTTTTCTATGGAAGCGGTATCGGCGAACACAGCATAGTTCGGCCGCTGCTCGCTATACGCTGGCCACTGGAATGCGGCCGTCGACGGTGACCCAGTGTTCGCAAGCGCGATCAGCGCACTCGACATGATGTCGGTGAGCCGACGATCCCATGCGGTCGGCACGCGCGTCGTGCGCAGCATGTTGTAATTGTCCAGCGTATCGAACCAGTAAGGCACGTCAGCTGTGTGATAGGCGCCGACGGTAGCGATGTTCTGGTCGGCGATTCGCACCCCTGGTGCGTAGGGATGCTTGTGCACGAACGTGTCGATGAACGCTGACGACTTATTGAACTTCGCTTGCACGATGGCACAGGTGCGGCTGTTTTTCAGCATCCCGCTTTCCATTGCAGCCCGGTGAGCCATCGATTGGACGTCTGCATCCGATCTGACCGGATACAGCCTGAGAAACTCGCCAGTGTCCTTTCCGTACATTTTCCGAGCGATTTCCTTGTACTCGGCGACGGTCTTGGCTTTCGTGAGCGGAGAAGCATTTGAGTCTAGGTCGTCGCCGTTCGAGCTTGCGATGATCGGAACGTCGCTTGCCTTGTGCGTCGCAAAGGCATCTTCCTTCGTGCCAGTCCAGAAATAGCCGTCAATGTCAGGCCGGGCGCGCAGTCCCTGCATGTTCGTCCCCACCTGAGACTCTGCTTGGATGCCGATGATCTTATCCGCTGGAATATTGCGCATGGCCGCCAGATCTGTCGCTCCAAGACGTTTCTGGACATCAAGGCCAACCCTCTCGGCATCCGCTAGGCTCACTGGCGGATTCTGGCTCTCTGTCGTGAATCCGCAGGCGCTGGACATCATGGCGGCTCTGAAGAGGCCTTTTGATAGTGCACTCGTATATTGTGCTGCGACAGAGCCTGCCCCGAATGACTGGCCTGAGATAACAACTTTATCCGGATCGCCGCCGAACTGCTCAATATTATCTCGGATCCAGCGCAACGCTGCGTTCTGATCCAGATAGCCGTAGTCACCAGAGTGGCCGCCCTGTTCGGCAGTCAGCTGAGGATGAGCCATGAATCCGAGGATGCCGACGCGATAATTGAAATTCACGAACACAGCGCCGCGTTTGGCCATGTTAGTTCCATCGTAGTTCGCCATGCCGGAGGAGCCGATCGTTCCGCCGCCCCCATAGATGAAGACGATGACCGGGCGCTTCTCACCCGCCTTCGCGTCAGCAGGAGCCCAAATATTCATGTAGAGGCAGTTTTCGCTCGTGGGCTCCTCGCCAAAGTAGTGATTGATGTCATGTGGGCGAAGAACTTGCATGCATTCCGGACCCTTACGATCTGCATTCCACACGCCTGCCCATTTGATCGGCTGCGGAGCTTTCCAGCGCAGGTCGCCCACTGGCGGCGATGCGAACGGAATTCCGAGATATGCCTTCACACCCGATTGCACCTCAGTGCCCGCGACGAGACCGCTCGTTGTGTGCACTGGATCACCAGCAATAGGGTTCATCTGCGCACTCACACCGCTAGCGCCAATGAGCGTCACGATCGCTGCAAACGAATAGCGCCAACGAGTCATGTCTTACTCCTCCCACAGCAGACTCGAAGTGCTAACTGAACAGTACGTCCAGTCAACGAATTTTGTCATACAATATAAGCAGCTTCCATCCGAGTGGACTAATGCTTTGCGCTAGCAGGTTGTAGCCAAGACTGACGCGATCGCTTCCAAGCCGAAGCTCTTCAAGTGTTGTTGGGCGGTGCTGTAACCCGCAACCGTTTCCGCCGAGAGCTAGTGCACCTGGACGCTCTGATCGCCGGCGTGGACCACGATGGTCTAGTCCGATGGAAAACGCAGTGGATTGATCCCGCGAGTGCGTCCCCGAGCGCAAGCGCTTGTGACTTCGTTGCAATTCTTCAGGGCACCGAGCTTGCGCAAGCTGAGTTGCTCAAGCCCCGAGTAATGGCCTACTAATTTCCAGATTGTGGCGTCGCCCCGAAGGTCGCACTCAGTAAGCATCTGTAATTACATGGAAATGGTGCCGCTTGCGTGACTCGAACACGCGACCCCATCATTACGAATGATGTGCTCTACCAGCTGAGCTAAAGCGGCTCGCTCTTTCGGCGGTGTGCGCGCCCTATCAGCGCTTCAGCGTCCTCGCAAGCAGCCTTTCATGAGCTGTCATGAACTTCAGCCATTTGCAGCCAAACAGCCATTCGCGGAGAACCCTCCAAATCCGAGATCCGTCATTTAAGGGGGAGGTTGGATCGACGGGCTAACAGCCAGTCGCGTCTTTCGACCGCGCGTTGCCATCTGTTCTCGAGGTCGAACGAGCAGCCAGGAGCTTTATACTTAACGCTTTGGTAACACGCGTCCGCCATTTTGCCGGTCATTTGAAGAGTGGGGCGCCGGGGCTGGGCTATGGACAATTACCGGGATCATCCGAACGACTTTGATACGCCCGGAGCCGATGAAAACTCGGCCAATGACGTGGCAGCACAGATCGGCACCGATGAGCGCCGCATGCATGTTCGCGCGTACAATTACTGGGTATCGCTCCTTGACGGTCGGGACTTTCCTTCAATCGAGGACCTGGAGCCCGGCGACGTTCAAGATTTCGCAGCGCACAGCGTCCTTCTCGACTTCACTTGCGGGCGCGACAACCCCGCTATCCCCTATCTCGGCGCAGCAATCCGCGAAGAGTGCGCAATCAATGACGACGTTCGAACGATCGCAGATGTGCCGAGCCGATCGCTGCTTTCGCGTCTTACCGACCATTTCATGCAGATCATTGCCAATCGAGCGCCGGTCGGATTCGAGGCGGAGTTCGAAAACCCGCATGGGAAGACGATCTGCTATCGCGGCATTCTCATGCCCTTCTCGTCTGACGGGGACACGATCGATTTTATTTACGGCGTGATCAATTGGAAACATGTGAACGGTGCATTCGCGGACCCGGCTCACCCGCAGCCCGCCGCAACCCTCGATGTCGAGATTATCGATGCGGAGGAGATGGCGCGCGAGACCTACGCCACTGAAGATGAGTTGCTCGAGCTGACGGATGTGTTCGAGACACCAACGACCGACGGCATCGAACCGGCCATCGATGCGGTTCAACGCGAACGACCCGAGCTTGACGTGCCATTTGTCGACGAAACCCTCGACGACGCGACGGAGCAGAGGGAGGATTCGCAGCCTTCGGAGGCCGGTCTCGCAACTGTTGACGAACCCGCGCTCGATGGTTCGTCGGGTGCTGCCGAGGGTGCCAAAGTGCACTTCGAATGGCAGGACGGTCCCCTTTCCGATGATGCCGGCGTACCGCTGATTGAACTCGACGATGATGCCGGCCTTGCTGACCGCCTTTGGGCCGCGCGAGAAACTGCCGAAAGCGTCAAGGCCGGTGAAGGCCGCACGCGGGCAGCGCTCTACAAGGCGCTTTCGCTCGCATACGACTTCGCGATCTCTGCTGAAGCAAATCCCGGCGAGTATGCTGAGCTTCTTGAAGAGTCCGGCGTGAAAGCACAGGCGCGTGCGCCAATGACGCCTGTTGTGAAACTCGTCTTTGGCGTTGACTATGACAAGGCGCGACTGACCGAATTTGCTGCTGCCTTGTCCTACGCACGCCGCCAGGAAACGGAGATTGGCGGATTTCAGGCACTCATTGAGAACAGGCCGGGCGGCCTCAAGGGTCTTGTGTCCGCTGAACGAGAGGCGCGCCGTCCGGGGCAGAAGAATGATTCGAAGCTGGACGCGGCGCGCGCGCGGCTTCGCTCGGCGCCAACGATCTCGCTCTCGGACGTGCCGACGGACGAAGAATTCGCAATCGTCGTCACGCGGCGTGGCGCCAGGGGTGTCCATGAGGCTGTCGCCGTGGTCGGCGATCCGGCGCTCATTGAACGAGCCATTTGCCGCGCGGTTTGACGCGCTCGGGGTTGTCCGGCCGATAACGGCGGGTCTATAGGCCCGCCCGGCTAACCACAGTCCCTCGGAGCTAATTTCCTAAATGACGGCCCACACGCGCCTGGACCCGCCCTTGGTCGAGTCAATCAGAAAGGCGCTAACCGGCAATGCGCTTCCCGGCGAAACGCACGGCCTCACGAAGGAGGCCGAGCGCGACGCGGCCGAATTTCTTGCGGCAGTTGCGGCGCGTCGGACCCGCGGTGAGCTTGTGCTCGAGATCGAGTCAATCGGCGGTGAAGCGGGCAACCGGCGGATGCGCATCGGCATCGTCAATGATGATATGCCGTTTCTCGTCGATTCCGTCGCGAACGCGGTCGCGCAACGGCAACTCTCAATTCATCGGCTGCTTCATCCTGTCGTTTGCGTGACGCGCGATTCGAAGGGCGAGCTTCGCGCGGTCGAACCGCTTTGCGGTGACAAGCACCGTCGCGAGTCAATGATGTATGTCGAACTCGACCGCGCCGATGCGCGCGGGCGACAGGAACTCGCAGCCGATTTGCGCCGAGTCCTAGAGGACGTGCGGCTGGCCGTTCGTGACTGGGAATCGCTCCAAAGCAAGATGCGCGAGGACGCGAATGCGATCGGCGACGCGGAGGGCGCGGCACTCCTCAACTGGTTTGCAGACGGAGCGATGACGCTTCTTGGGTACCAGTCCGAGAAGCCATATGAGCCGGCCTCCAATACCTTAGGGATCTTCAGCATCCCCGGTGCCCCAACCGACAAGGGCGGAGCGCTTGGAGCAATGCATTACTTTGAGCGCGGCGGTGAAGTCCCGCTGATGGCCAAGGCGGAGCGCAAGTCGACCGTTCATCGCCGCGTTCCGCTCGATCTCGTCGTGGTTCCCGTCAAGGCTGGTGATACCGTCACTGGAATTGGCGTTCATGCCGGGCTCTGGACGAGCGAAGCACTGCGCGTACCACCCGAGAACGTGCCCGTGCTTCGTGCGCGGCTGAAGCAGCTCGATGCGGACTTCGGCTTCGATCCCAAGGGACATTCGGGCAAGGCGCTGCGCCACGCTGTCGCGTCGCTTCCACGCGATCTCGTGATTGCGATCGACTATAATGCGCTGCGCGATCTGGTGATGATGGCGATGTCGCTTGCGGACCGACCGCGACCAGCGCTGTTGCAAGTCCGCTCGATCCTGAAGGGCCAGCTGTTCACGTTCGTTTGGCTGCCGCGCGAAGAGCTAAGCACGGCGCGGCGGACAGCCATTGCGATGCTTCTTGAAAACGAGATCGGCCGCGAAATCACGAGCTGGTCGGTCGAGCTCGGTGATGCTGACCTCGCGCTCATCCGGTACACTCAATATATCGATGAGGACGCTCCGGCGCCCGACACGGAGTCGCTTGATGCGGCGGTTGTCGAAATGGTGCGCGGCTGGGCTCCGGCCGTCGAGGCGGAACTCATTCAAGCGGCTGGGGCTCCTCGCGCGACGCGCCTCGCACTCACTTATATTGGCAGCTTCCCCGACGGCTATCGTGCGCGAACGGCTCCTGAAGAGGGGGCTGCGGACATTCTTCGCTTGTGCGATCTTAGCGACGAGCGTGATCGCGCTGTCCGTATTTCGCGTGATGAGCATGATCCCGATGGGCAGCTGCGGCTCAAGACCTACCGCCGCGGCGGCCTCATCCCACTTTCAGATGTCGTTCCGGTTCTTGAGAACTTCGGCTTTCGAGTGCTCGAGGAATTTCCGACCGCACTCGCTGGCGGTAACGGCTATATCCACGACTTCCGGGTAGAGGTTGGTTCCGAGGCCGATATTGCGGCCATCATTGCGCGCTCCGCCGAGATCGAGCGTGCGATCAGCAATGTCCTTTGCGGCGCTGCCGAGGACGACGAGTTCAACCAGCTCGTTCTGTATGCCGGGCTCGACATGCAGCCCGTCGTGTGGCTTCGCGCCTGGTTCCGCTACTTGCGCCAGACAGGCAGCAGTTTTGGACTTGTGACCGTCGTCGACGCGCTTCGCCGCGCACCCAATGCGACGCGGGCGTTGATCGGAACATTCGTTGCAGCGAATGATCCTTCTATCGTCGATCGCGAGGAAAAGATCGCGGCGTTTGCCGAACAGCTCGACCGTTCATTGGCGAAAATACGGTCAATCGACGATGACCGGATCCTTCGCCGCCTTCGCGCCCTTGTTGAAGCCGTCGTTCGAACCAATGCCTTCGCGCCAGCCGCGGATGAGGCACTTGCCTTCAAGATCAACAGCTCCATGGTCCCAGGGCTCCCCGCGCCCGTACCATGGCGCGAAATCTGGGTTTATTCGCCGCGCGTCGAAGGCATTCACTTGCGCGGCGGACCTGTTGCTCGCGGCGGCATTCGCTGGTCGGATCGACGCGACGATTTCCGCACCGAGATCCTGGGGCTCATGAAAGCGCAGGTGGTCAAGAATGCCGTGATCGTTCCCACGGGCGCGAAGGGCGGGTTTTATCCCAAGCAGCTGCCGCCGATGAGCAATCGCGATGCCTGGCTTGCGGAAGGCACTGAGAGTTATCGGATCTATATCCGTTCATTGCTTTCGCTCACCGACAACCTCGTCAACGACGCGATTGAGCATCCCCAAAATGTGGTGATCCACGATGGGGAGGATCCTTATTTCGTCGTTGCTGCGGACAAGGGCACCGCGAGTTTCTCGGACATTGCAAATGAAATTGCCTTGTCGCGCAATTTCTGGCTCGGCGATGCGTTCGCGAGCGGTGGATCGAACGGTTACGATCACAAGGCGATGGGCATCACCGCCAAAGGCGCGTGGATCTCGGTACAGCGGCATTTCCTCGAGATGGGCATCGATGTGCAGACCGATCCCATCACGGTCGTCGGCTGCGGCGACATGTCCGGCGACGTCTTCGGCAACGGGATGCTACTCTCGAAGGCCATACGTCTTCATGCGGCCTTCGATCACCGGCACATCTTCATCGACCCGGATCCGGATCCGGCGACGAGTTGGGATGAGCGCAAGCGCCTCTTCGAACTACCGCGATCAAGCTGGGACGATTACGATCGTAAGCTGATCAGCAAGGGGGGTGGCGTCTTCGCGAGAACGGAAAAGTCGATATCCCTAAGCCCCGAAGCGCGAGAAGTGCTCGGCATAACAGAAAAGGCGCTTGATCCCGCAAGCCTAATCAACGCGATCCTCAAAGCCCCGGTCGATCTCCTGTGGTTTGGCGGGATCGGTACCTACATCAAGTCTTCTGCGCAAAGTAACGCTGACGTTGGCGATCCATCGAACGACACGCTTCGCGCAAGCGCGAGCGAAATCCGGGCAAAGGTCATCGGCGAGGGCGCCAATCTCGGCATTACTCAAGCAGGCCGGATCGAATTTGCCCAGCGCGGCGGACGCATCAACACCGATTTCATTGATAATAGCGCCGGTGTCGACTGCTCCGATAACGAAGTGAACATCAAGATTCCGCTCAACCGCGAAATGCGTGAAGGGCGGCTCGAACTCTCCAAGCGCAATGCTCTCCTTGCCAAGATGACTGACGACGTCGCGGCAATCGTTCTGGAAGATAATCGGCTCCAGACGCTGGCACTTTCAATCGCCGAATCGGGAGGCGCCCAGGCACTTCCCGGACATGTGCGAACGATAGAGCTTCTCGAGGCGTCGGGACGGCTAGATCGCAAGGTCGAGGGACTTGGAACGAGCGAAGAGCTGATCCGCCGCGCACAGGAGAACCGTGGACTGACACGACCGGAGCTTGCGGTCGTTCTTTCAATATCAAAGCTCGTGCTCCAGGATGCCGCCGAAGCACTGGAGCTTGCCGCCGACCCGCTCGTCGAACCGCAGCTTTTCGAAGCCTTCCCCAAGGCCATGCGAAAGTCGGAGGCCAATGCGATTGCCGCGCACAGGCTGCGGAACGAGATCATTGCAACGAAGGTCGCCAATCGGCTCGTCAATCGTCTTGGTCCGGGCGTCGCATTCGACCTCATTGAAGAGGAAGGCGCGTCGCTTCAGCAAGTCGTCTCCGCCTTCCTCGTTACGGAGCGATTGCTCGACCTCGATAAATTGTGGTCGGAGATCGAGAGCGATCCGCTTCCAGAAACGGTGCGGATTGAGCTTTTCTCGATCGCCGCTGCAAGCGTCCGCTCGCACATCGCCGACGTGATCCGGGCGGCGAACGGCGAAACCAACGTGACAAAGCTCTGTGAACTCCTCGAACCGGGCGTCCGAAAGGTCTCGGCAGCCGCAGCGAAGCTCATCCGATCCGAGGTGAAGAATGAGGCAGCAGCACGGCGGGACCGGCTGCTTGCGCTCGGGGCGAGCACGGACATAGTTCGCGGTCTCGTGCGGCTGTACGAACTCGACGGCGTTTTCGGCGTCGCTGCTCTTGCTGCGCGCCACAAGCTCGACGAACTCGCGACGACCCGTGCCTACACGCGGCTTGGCGAAGCTCTCGGTCTTGACTGGGCTCAGCAGCAGGTCGCACGGTTCGTTGCTTCCGACCAGTGGGAGCGACTGCTTACCGCCGGACTTGCGCGCGATTTCGAGCAGCTGCGGATCGAGTTCCTGTCAAAGTGCCGCGGCACCGAAATTGATCCTGCCGTCGAAGAGTGGGTGCACAAGCACGAAACGCGAATCGAGCAGTTTCGCGCGCTTGTCGAACGGGCGCGAAGCGAAGGTCATGTCAGTGCGCCAATGCTTGCGCAAATCGCCGGGCAGGCGCGGATCCTCCTCGCGCACTGATGCGGATTGCCATACTTGTTCCCGACGCTGACTATCCGGAACCCTGGCACTGGACATTCGATCCGGAAGCCGAGGCACTGAGGAACGCCGGCGCCGACGTCGAAGCCGTTTCCTGGACGGGCGATCGCGACCTGTCGTCGTTCGATCTCGTGCTGCCACTGCTCGTGTGGGGCTATCACCTCGATTTTCCGCGGTGGATTGCACTTCTCGACCGAGCCGAGCGCGACCAGTGGCCAATGGTAAATCCTCCGGCACTTCTTCGGTGGAACAGCGACAAGGCCTATCTTGCTGAGCTCGCCGAGCTTGGCGTTTCGACGGTTCCGACCTTAGCCGTTGAAGCCTGTACTGACGCGGATCTCGAACAGGCGCGCCGCCACTTCGACACCGAGTGGCTCGTGATCAAGCCGCCTGTCTCTGCAAGCGCGACCGGCACTCATCGGCTCGGACTCAAGGACGACGTTCCCGAAGATAGTCGGCGCCGGCCAATGATTATCCAGCCCTTTATCGAAGAGATCGGAAGGACAGGGGAGTTCTCGCTCATGCTTTTCGCCGGCGAGTTCAGTCATTGCGTGGTGAAGCGACCAAGCCCCGGTGACTTTCGAGTCCAGCCACATCATGGCGGCGTGTCCTTTCCTTCAACGCCTCCCTCCGGAGCCGAGGAACTTGCGAAGCAGGCACTTTCTAGAGCGCCGGCGAAGGCGATCTACGCGAGGGTCGATATCGTTGCCGACGACGAAGGCACGCTTCGAATCATGGAGCTGGAGTTGATCGAGCCAGCCTTGTTCCTCGACTATTCACCGGCAAGTACGACGCTTTTCACGAACGCGATCCTGAGCTGCGCTCAAAAAGCCACTGCCTTATCGCCGAGGTGAGATTCGGCGTTGGTCGCGAGTCGAGACGAGCCGCATCGATTTCCGCCACGAGTGCATTGATCGGGCATTCCCGTTCCCGAGCCGCTTCTTCGAGCGCGTGCCAGAACATTGGCTCGAGGCTGATCGACGTCGCGTGTCCAGCAATGAGCACGGAGCGCTTGCGCGGAGGCGCGTAGGCGGGCTCGACCATCAATACATGTGCTGGCCACCGTTGATCGACAGCGTTGAGCCGGTGACGAAGCCGGCATTTTCATCGCACAGGAACGCAACTCCGCGCGCGATTTCTTCCGCTTTGCCAAGACGACCAACGGGGATGCGCGCCACGATCTTGGCAAGCACGTCCTCGGGCACCGCTGCTACCATGTCGGTATCGATATACCCCGGAGCGATCGCGTTGACGGTGACTCCGAAGCGTGCGCCCTCCTGCGCAAGCGCCTTCGTGAAGCCATGAATGCCGGATTTCGCTGCAGCATAATTGACCTGCCCATATTGGCCAGCCTGACCGTTGATGGACCCGATGTTGACGATGCGTCCATACTTGCGGGACGACATCCCATCGAAGACCGCCTTCGCCATGTTGAAACAGCCACCGAGGTTGGTGTCGATGACGTGCTGCCACTGATCGTGCGTCATTCGTCGAATGGTCGTGTCGCGGGTTATTCCCGCATTGTTCACGAGAACGTCGACCGGTCCGAGTTGAGACTCGACCTCGCGCACTCCTTGTTGACACGCCTCGAAATCGGAAACGTCCCATTTGAATGCCTTGATTCCCGTGCGCTCGCTGAACTCGCGCGCGCGTTCTTCATTGCCCGCGTAATTTGCAGCGACAACCATTCCGAGATCACGAAGAGCAATGCTGATTGCTTCGCCGATCCCGCGGGTACCTCCTGTGACGATCGCCACTCGTGCCATAGACGTCTCCTCTCCGAATGCGGCGGTTATTCCTGCTCAACCCAGCCTGCAAGTTCGCGCGTAACAAGCCGTTGAAGCATCGCGATCCCTTCGGACGAATCATTGAGACAATCGAGTAACGCAAACTGCTCGCCACCTGATGCAAGAAAGGTGCGTCGGCCACGAATCCCCAGTTCCTCGAGAGTCTCGATGCAGTCCGCTGAAAAACCGGGTGCGGCTACCGCAACACGCCGCACTCCTTCTTTTCCGTAGGCGTGCAGTCGTGCATCGGTCGCCGGCTCCAGCCATTTTGCGCGGCCGAATTTCGATTGGAAGGCAACATCGACGGCGCGCCCCATCGCCTCCTGGAGAAGACGAGCGGTTTTCTGGCAGTGGCAGTGATAAGGATCGCCAAGCTTTAGTGTACGGACGGGCATTCCGTGGAAACTGACGAGCAGGCGCTCTGGCGCAAAATCAAGAGCATCGAGCTGGCGTTTGAGGTTGGCCGCAAGCGCATCGATGT
>DASRBJ010000132.1:0-3917 GCA_035653695.1 Sphingomicrobium sp. | reverse complement strand
TGGAGATCGTCATATGGTTGAACCAGTGCGAAACTCGGGCTCGGCACCTCGCCCTTGTGTCCAAGGGCGCATATAAAGCCACGCGCAAAGGCGGTCTTACCCACTCCAAGTGGCCCGGACAGCGTGATGACGTCGCCAGCCTCGGTGATCCTTGCAAGTTGAGCGCCGATAGCGGCCGTTTCATCCTCCGATCGCAGGATCATCGAGATCCGCGAGGAACCGTCATGATGACGGTCGTTCCCTGCCCACGCTCTGACTTCAACTCAACCTTGCCGCCATGTGCTTCGATGAATTGTTGGGTAAGCGGCAGACCAAGGCCGAGCGCTGCTTCACCCCTGACGCCTGCCTCGGCGACGCGATCGAACCGGTTGAATACGCGCGGGAGATCTTCAGCATCTATTCCCGAGCCATTGTCGCGGATCGTGATCACGACCTGCTTCTTGTCGCCTTCTGCTGAAAGGAGAATGCGCCCCTTTCGGTCCGTATAGGCGATCGCATTCTGAAGCACGTGCTCGATCGATTCGCGCAGACGCCGAGCGTCGCCGAAGACGTGGCCTGCCGACGAACCGATATCGAGATCGAGAGCTTGGGATTTTTCCAATGCTCTCGGCTTTACGGCTTCGACCGCAGTGCGGCAGAGGCCGGCGACGTCGACCCGCTCCGTTTCGAGGACAACCCCTCGCGTATCACCGGTCGTTAGGTCGAGAACGTCATTGATCAACTTTGAAAGGCGCTCGACCGATTCGATGATCGCGCTCACATAATCGCGACCCTTCGAGGTAAGTTCACCGGCGTAACCGCCCTGCAGGAGTTCGGCGAAGCCACCGATGGACGTCAGTGGCGTCCGTAGCTCGTAGCTCATGTTTGCAACGAAATCGGTCTTTACGCGGTCCGCCTCCTCGAGGGCAGTTGCACGCTCCCGAAGCGCCGCTTCGATGCGCGTCGAATCGGTGACGTCCACCATCGTGAACAGTGCATTGCCGTCGGGGAGCGGCACCGCGGCGAACTGAAAGTGTCGACCGTCGGTCATTGAAATGCGGCCACTTGCCGAGTGCCGGTCATTAGTCGTTTCGCGGACCATTTCGCGGATCTGCGCGGCGGCCGTTGGATTGACGAGCTTTCGCGCCATCGCCGGGACAAGTTCGTCAACGCGAGGGTGCGTTGTCAGCCACTCTTCGTCGAGTTCCCAGTCATCGAGGAAGCGCCGGTTCCACGTGTAGAGGCGCCCGTCACTGGCAAAGACGCTGATTGCCTCAAACAGATTGTCGAAGGTTGCGGCACGAACCCGAAGCAGGGTGTCACGTGCCGAAGCGAGGCGCAGCTGCTCCGTCCGATCTTCGAGAAAGAGGCGCAAACCGCTGTCCGGCAGCGGTTGAGCCACGACTCGAATGTGATCGCCATTGGCGAGCGTCCATTCTTCCTCAATGACTTCGTCGGCACTCGTAAACCAGCCTCGCCGCTCCTCTTTCCAGGCTGGGAAGTCGCGCGCTTCGGGCAGCCGTTGCTGCTCACGCATGCGGTCGATGACGCGGTCGAACTCTGGCTTCTCGGCAAGCCACTCCGGATCGAGCTGGCTCATCACCGCAAATGGACGATTGAAGAAGCTCAGCGTTCGGTCCGCATCGAACTGAGCCGTGCCCGCCGTCATTCGATCGGCAAGTTCGCGCTGCGACTCTATATATCGTCCGAGTTCCGAGCGCGCGTCTTCAAGGTCCTGAACGTCGATCGCAAAGCCCGCAACCGCGCCGCCAGCAAGCGGTACGTCGACAATCCGAAGCATCCGCCGCTCGCCGCGGATGATCGCGGGTTGCATGCGCGAGATAACCCGGCCCTTTTCTTGGGCCTCATGGGCACTTGCTACGGCGCTATCCTCACCTTGCGCGTCCAGCAGCTCGGCCGAGCGGGAGATCACGTCGGCAGCATCTCGGCCTTCGACGGCATGAACGAACGCGCTGTTGACGAGCCCGAGCTTGAGATCGGGTCCTCGGTACCACATCGGGAATGGAGCTGCTTCGATGAGATGCGTGAGAGAGTTCAGCGCTGACTCCGCTTGGCGAAGGCGAAGAGCAAGGGTTGCCCTCTCCTCCTCGCCCGCGCTCGCATCGACAAACCACAGAAGCATCGATCCGGGTGCTTCGCCGGGAGCGGGACCGCCTTGAACGTCGAAGACACGCGCCGATCCGTTCGCTCGCACCTTGCGTGACACTTTGCCGGCGGATGCTCGAGCATTCTCGACGTCCTGAACGAGCGCTTCAAGATCATCCGCATCGAGACCCCGGTCCTTCCCGGTCAGTCCCGAAAGGGTCTTTGGATTCCTTTCGATCCCGAGCGAACGCAGCAGTTGCTGGTCCGCATCGATCCGCAGATCGCCTGTGACGAGTACCGGCCGAGCGGGCATCAACTTGAGCAATCGCGCGTTCGACTGCGCGGCGTCGAGTACGTCCTGCGCCAGCCGCAACCGGCGGACCGCGAGCAGCGCCAACAAAGCTGCACCTGCGATCCACAGCAGCGCGAGACCGACTAAAGCGGTCATTGCGGCCGAATGACCGTTCACGCGTGAATGCCCCCCGCACCCATGCACGGTTCATAAGCGCTCACGGCATGGAAAAAGAAGGAAAAAGACATTCAAAATCGTCGACGATGAAAGGTCGGGCCGGCCAAAAGAAAAAAGAGGCTGGGCATTGAGCCCAGCCTCTTCGATTTCCGTCTCGAGCGAAGAACGTCAGAACTTCGCCACGACACCCGCGTAGTAGAACCGGCCAATGGCGTCATAGATGGCGCTACCGCCGCCGATGCCGCTCAGGCCATAAGGCGGCTGCACGTCGGTCAAGTTGTCAATCCCCATGTAGAAGTTGAACTTGGGCCCGACGTCGATGCCAAGACGTACGTCGTGATAGATCTCGGCCGGATACCAGACCTTGTCATTGATGTTTGGATCCTGCGGCGGACGACCTTCGAACTGGAAGAAGTCCTCGTAGGCCGCCGTTGTCATCCGACCGATGTACCGCATCTGATAGCCGAACGTGAACCGGCCATGCTGCAGAGACGTATTCCAGTTGAACGCGTCCTGCGGATTGCCGAGCGTCGAGAGCAAGCGATTGCCGAAGTTTGGATCGCCGATGCTGGTAAAGTCCGTCCGCTCGAGCACGTGCGTCCAGGTCAGCCTGGTGTCCAGCCTTCCGACTTGGCCGAGCTGGTGCCGATAGGCGATTTCCGTATCGATGCCGCGTGCCCTCAGCTTGGCATAGTTGTACGGCTCAACGTGCAGCGTGTTGTCGAGAATGCCGTACTGGAGACCGCTGTGACCCAACTGCGAGCCCTGGGCACGCGTGAACAGGGCGCAATAGGCGTTGTTGAGGGTCGGAAGGTCGTAGCATTCGTTGAGAATGCCCTGAGCACTCAGGTACTCGATCGCGTTAGCCACCTTGATATTGTAATAGTCGACCGACGCAGAGAAGCCCGGAAGGAATGCCGGCGTTGCTACTCCACCGAAGGTGTAGCTCTTCGATGTTTCCGCCTTCAGGTCCATGTTTCCGCCCTGCAAGAACTGCAGCGACGACAAGTACTGGATGCGCGTTCCGGCGGGCACGCCAGCCGCAAGGCAGTTTGCTGCTCGGTATTGCGACCCGGTCTGGATCGCGATGGCATCGCAGGGATCGGTGACGAGGGCGTAGTTTGTACCGAACGGAGTGTACAACTCCGACTGGTTCGGCGCACGTACCGCACGCGCGATGTTGCCCCTAAAGCGCAGGCCGCGGATCGGCGAATAGATCGCCGTCGCATTCCACGCCCAGACACTGCCAGTCGTCCCGAGATTGTAGTTCGAGATGCGAGCAGCACCGTCGACTTCGAGCTCGTTGAGGAACGGCCGATCCTTGACGATTGGAACGCTAAGCTCGCCGAACGCTTCCTTGACC
>DASRBJ010000131.1:0-3542 GCA_035653695.1 Sphingomicrobium sp. | reverse complement strand
CCAGGTCATTTCGGAAGCTGTATCAAGCACCGGTTTCCCGCCGCTGATGCTGGACCCGATCGACTTCGCCTCGGCTTACATGGCGCAGCTCGAAGCTGCGCAGCAGCAGGGCAGCCTCACCGGCGGCGATGGCGGGAGCGGGCCTCTACCCCTAGCCTGATCAGCCAGGGGGCATTCCGCGATGAATCTTGCGCGTTCGCTAGGATCGGTCGGTGGCCTGACGCTCGCGAGCCGCATTCTCGCGCTTGTGCGCGATTCGCTGCAGGCACGCTATGTCGGCGCGAATTTCGCATCCGACGCCTTTCTCGTCGCGTTTAGATTGCCGAACATGTTCCGTGCATTTTTCGCGGAAGGCGCGTTTTCTTCGGCGTTCATCCCGATGTTCAATCGCAAGTTGGCCGAGGCGAATGGCGAACGCGGCCCGGCGTTCGATTTCGCCGAACGCGCCCTGTCGGTGCTGTTTGCCTTTCTCGCGCTCATGACGGTCGTCATGCTGATTGCCGCCTGGCCGCTGACGGCAATCCTCTCGGGAGGGTTCCACAAGCAGCATCCGACACACGAGCAATTCGCCTTTGCCGTGGAATTGGGCCGGATCACCATTCCCTATTTGATGCTGATCTGCCTTGCCTCGCTTCTCGGTGGCATTCTCAATTCGCTTGAAAAATTCTGGGTCAACGCAGCGGCACCGATCCTTCTCAACATCGCAATGGTCGGCGGTCTCTTCGCCTTTCATGGTACGCCCACGCAATCCGCTCGAGTGCAGGCGCTTGCCGTACCCGTCGGCGGCATATTGCAGCTCGCGTGGCTCTTTATTGCCTGCCGCGCTGCCGGCGTTTCGCTGCGACCGAGGCTTCCGCGCATTGATGCCGACGTGAAGCGATTGATGGAACTGATCTTGCCAGCGGCAATCGGTGCGGGTGCTGTCCAAGTGAACCTCGTCGTCTCGACCGCTCTTTCGGGCTATCTCCTCGGCGAGGGCTCGATCTCGTACATCTATTATGCCGACCGGGTGAACCAACTCCCCCTTGGAATGATCGGAATAGGGCTCGGGACGATCCTTCTTCCGACGATATCGCGACTTCTGAGTGCCGGCGAGGACAAGAAGGCAATGGACACTCAGAACCGGGGAATGGAACTCGCGCTTTTCCTCACTCTCCCGGCGATGGTCGCGCTGATCGTTGCTGCCGGGCCGATTGTGCGCGGTCTCTTCCAATATGGCCATTTCAGCGCCGCGGACACGACCAAATGCTCCTGGGCGCTCGCCGGCTTCTCGATCGGCCTACCCTCTTACGTGCTCGTAAAAGTGCTGACCCCCGGCTATTATGCGCGTCACGATACCAAGACGCCGGTTCGCTATGCGGTCCAGTCGGTCGGGGTCAACCTCCTTGGCAATCTGATCCTAATCCCGGTGCTCGGACAGTTCGGCTTCGGTCATGTCGGGCCGCCACTCGCAACAGCCCTGTCATCGACCGCAAATGTTTGGTTCTTGTACGCGACGCTCTCCAAGCGCGGTTATTTCGTGCCCGACGCCCGCCTGAAGCGGCGCATTCCAAGGCTCGCCGTTGCAGCGCTCCTGATGGGGGTCGCGATCTTCGGCTTCGACCAGTTGCTCGATCCATGGCTCAAGGCGCGAATCTGGGAACGCTACATGGCTCTCGTCGCGCTCGTCGGCGCAGGAGTCGCGGTGTACGGAATCGCATGTTTCCTGACGGGCGCTTTTGTGCTCGAGGATTTGAAAATACTGGTGAGAAGGCAGGCACGACAGGCATGACCGACGTTCGCGTAGTTTCGGGCATCCAGCCAACGGGCGGCCTGCACCTCGGCAATCTCCTCGGCGCAATCCTGCGCTGGGTCCGCATGCAGAACGAAGCGGAATGCCTGTATTTCCTCGCCGACCTCCACTCGCTCTCCGAATATATGGACCCTGCGGAGCGCCGGGGGAGCATCCGCGAAATGGCCGCTGCGCTCATTGCGAGCGGGATTGATCCAGCAAAATCCATCCTCTTCGCGCAGAGCGCCGTCCCCGCTCATTCCGAGCTTTGCTGGATCTTGAATGGCACGGCCCGCATGGGCTGGCTCAATCGCATGACCCAGTGGAAGGACAAGGCTGGCAAGAATCGCGAAGGCGCATCCGTTGCACTCTTCGACTATCCGGTCCTCCAGGCGGCGGACATTCTTCTCTACCGAGCGACCCACGTCCCGGTCGGCGAAGATCAGAAGCAGCACATCGAACTCACCCGCGACATCGCTCTTAAGTTCAACGGTGATTTCGACCGCGATGTATTCGTTGTCCCGGAACCCTTCATCGGCGGCGGCACGGCGGCACGAGTCATGAGCCTTCGCGACGGCCAGGCAAAAATGTCGAAGTCCGACCCCTCGGACATGAGCCGGATCAACCTCACGGACAGCAACGAGGATATTGCGCAGAAGATTCGCAAGGCGAAGACCGATCCTGAGCCACTGCCGGACGATCCCGACGCGCTCGAAGGGCGCCCGGAAGCGAAGAACCTGGTCGGCATTTACGAAGCAGTCACCGGCGAAACGATGGAAGCGGTGCTCGGGCGCTTTTCCGGCCAGGGCTTCGGCCGTTTCAAACCGGCCTTGACCGACGTGTTGGTGTCACTGATTGCGCCAATCCGTGAACGTCTCGAGGATCTCCGCCGGCATCCCGACGAGCTTGACCGGATTCTCGCGGCCGGAGCAGCGAGCGCAGCGCAGATCGGATTACCGGTCCTCGCCGATGCGAAGTCGGCCGTCGGGCTCATCTAGGTAGCGGCAGCGCCTTGGACAGCCACCGCACCTCGCCTGCTGAGCATCCGGTTCCGCTGTCGGAGCGTCTCGTGCAGATCATCGCCGAAACCGGCCCGGACCGGCTGTCGTTTACCGAGCTCGCCGCGCAGCTTCACGGTCGAGCCTGGGGCGGGCTGTTGTTCATCTTCGCGGCAATCAACATGCTCCCGCTTCCGCCGGGGACGAGCGCGTTCTTCGCGATCCCCATCCTGCTTGTCGCTGGGCAGATGGTATTTGGCCGTGCAAGCCCGTGGTTTCCGGCGCGTCTCGACCGCCGCGGCGTGACGAAAAACGAGCTTCAAAAGCTGGTCAGCAAGATCGGTTGGCTCGAAGCCCGAGTCGAGCGCCTGTTCAAGCCGCGGCTCCCGCAATTTACCGGGACAACGGCGGCAAGGCTGATCGGCATCGTCTGCTTTCTGCTCGCACTCGTTGCGGCCATTCCAATTCCGCTGTTCCATGTCGCGCCGGCAACAGCGATCGTTCTCTTTGGCCTTGCGCTTATCTACCGCGACGGAGCACTCGTGATCGCGGCCGCAATTGCCGCCATTCTAAGCATCCTGTTCGATGGCCTCATCGTGGGCTCCGGCTTCGTTGCCCTGAAATATGCCGCGGCCTGGCTGAAGCCGTAGCGGCGCCGCAACGAAGCACGCCTCGTCGGCAGGTGAGAACGCTTCATCGAACGTTCACCGCTGCTATCGACTATAGCGGAACTAGTCTTATGGCTGTTCCACGCTCGCCTACAGAGGAACTCA
>DASRBJ010000130.1:0-3152 GCA_035653695.1 Sphingomicrobium sp. | reverse complement strand
GCCAAGAGCGACCTGTTGGGTAAAGTCGTAAAGTTCTACGTCCTGGACAACACCAAGGCAGCAGAAACCGCGAACGAACTTCTGGCTTGGACTGCGTCTCGGAAATTGACAGAAGTGATCACGCTCGCTGAATATTGTCGGGAAAAAGGCTGGATCGAGCACCGAATCACGGAACGGGCGGGCGCATCTAAAAATACCGTTCACGAATTGATGCTCAGGCCGCCTGGCTATGCTCGGCTTGCTGAACTTGACGGAATCAATTCTGGATCAAAGCAAGCCTTCGTCGCCATGTGGTTCGACAAGTCAATGAAAGACGCCTACGAAAAGGCATCGAGCCAGCCATTCGGGAAGCTGGTTACGAACCGCTGCGCATCGACCGAAAGGAGCATCTCAACAAGATTGACGATGAGATCATTGCTGAGATTAGGCGATCTCGTTTCCTCGTCGCCGATTTTACGCACGGCGACACCGGCGCCCGTGGCGGCGTCTACTACGAGGCCGGCTTCGCTCATGGACTCAACATACCCGTGATCTTCACCTGCCGGGCTGACGCCATTGATAAGGTGCATTTCGACACGCGCCAATACAATCACATTACCTGGGCAACTCCAGACGAACTGAAAGAACGTCTCGCCAAACGCATCACAGCAACACTCGGTGACGGGTCATTGAAAAAGGCGACGTGATCGATGGAATTCCGCATCGCCGATACCTTCACCGACAGCCTTGCGCGGTTGACGGCGCGACCTGCAACTCAACCCTTCCGCGCCCGGCCTCTCGTTCCACAAGCTCGACCGCGCGAAGGATCCGCATTTCTGGTCCGTCCGCGTCAACGCCGACAGCCGCTTGATCGTCCACCGCACGCAATCGAGCCTGCTCTTGGTCTATGTCGATCATCACGACGCCGCCTACAAATGGGCCGAGCGGCGCAAGATCGAGCGGCATCCGACCACCGGCGCCATGCAGCTCGTCGAAATCCGCGAACGGGTCGAGGAGATCGAAATCCGCAAGGAAAAACCCGCGACGGCGACCGGCCCCGCGCCGAAGCCGGCGCTGTTCGCGCACCTTCGCACGGCGGAGCTCATGGGTTTCGGCGTCCCGGAGGAATGGGTCGATGACGTTCGCCGGGTGAATGAAGACGATCTGTTCGACGTTCTGGTTCACCTGCCGCAAGAAGCCCAGGAGGCATTGCTGGGACTCGCGGTGGGCGAAAAGCCGACGAAGCCGCAGCCGGCCCCGGTCGAAGCCGATCCCTTTGCCCATCCCGACGCGAAGCGGCGCTTCCTTGTGCTAACCAGCATCGAGGAGCTTCAGCGGGCTTGGAATTTCCTTGGGAGAAGTGGGTTGTCTTCCTGCATCCCGACCAGCGCGAACTGGTGACCCGCAGCTTCGCCGGCCCCGCGCGGATCGCCGGATCCGCCGGAACCGGCAAGACCATCGTTGCGCTCCATCGCGCCGTCCATTTGGCGCGGACGAATGCGGCAGCGCGCGTCGTGCTGACCACGTTCTCCGATCCCCTTGCGAATGCCCTCAAGACCAGGCTGTCCTATCTCACGGCCAACGAGCCCACGCTTGCGGAGCGGATCAAAACCCAGTCGATCACGGCGCTTGGCCGCGACCTCTATAAGGCGCTGTTCGGCGCGCCGATCGTCGCGTCGCCGGAGCTGATCCGCTCCCTCATCGAGGAGGAGGCGGGCCGGGTGGCCGGTCACAGGTTCTCGCCACACTTTCTTTACGGCGAATGGACCGATGTCGTCGACGCATGGCAGCTCAAGACATGGGAGGCCTATCGCGACGTGTCGCGCCTTGGCCGCAAGACGCGCATCGGCGGCAAGCAGCGCGGGATCCTTTGGTCGATCTTCGAGCGCGTGCGCAGGCGGCTCGACGAACATCGCGCCATCACGTGGTCGGACGTGTTCGGTCGGCTTGCCGACCATTTCGCACATTCTGCGCAACGCCCGTTCGATCATGCGGTGGTGGACGAAGCCCAGGACCTCGGTGTTGCGGAGGCGCGGTTCCTTGGCGTTGTCGCGGCCGCTCGCCCCGACGGCTTGTTCTTTGCCGGCGATCTTGGGCAGCGAATTTTTCAGCCACCGTTCTCCTGGAAATCGCTCGGCATCGACGTGCGCGGTCGCTCGTTCACGTTGCGCGTCAACTATCGCACTTCGCATCAGATTCGGTCCCATGCCGACCGCTTGTTGCCGCATGTGGTTTCCGATGTGGACGGCAACAGCGAAAGCCGACGCGGGACGGTTTCGATTTTCAGCGGACCGATGCCGGAAGTGCGGGTCTTCGATGCACCCGCGGACGAGCAGACAGCGGTCGGCGCGTGGATCGCCGATCGGATCAAGGAGGGCTGTCAACCTCACGAGATCGGCGTGTTCGTGCGTTCGCCGAAGCAGTTGGAGCGGGCAAGAGCAGCGCTCAAGCTTGCGCAAGCCACCGCGATCGAATTGACGGAAGAGTTCGCACTACAGCCGGGCAAGGTTGCGATCTGCACCATGCACGTGGCCAAGGGGCTGGAGTTCCGCGCCGTCGCCGTCATGGCATGCGATGACGATGTCGTTCCCTTGCAGGAGCGGATAGAGTCGGTTGCCGACGATGCGGGCCTCCAAGAAATCTACGACACCGAACGGCATCTTCTCTATGTTGCGTGCACCCGTGCGCGCGATCGGTTGTTGGTGACCGGGGTCCTGCCGGCATCAGAGTTTCTCGATGATTTCATGGGGAAGGACTCGGCGCGCCGATAACCTATTCGGCCCACGCCTCATCGTGGGGCGTCGTGAGCAAGCTGGTGCCACCTTGATGGCCCTGGAAGGGCTGCGCGAAGGCGCCACCGCGCGCATGTGGAACCTCAGGACGTTGTACTCGGTCAGACCGAGCCGACTGATGGGGGTTTTATCATCAATGCCGGTATGAGGCCTATGCCAGTTATATCGATGGAGCCAGATTGGGAGCTCGGCTTTTCGCTCACGTGAGTTTGGAAAGGCTTGCGCGTATGCCCACTCGCGGAGGCTTGTCTGAATGAAGCGTTCGGCCTTGCCGTTAGTTTTGGGCGTGTAAGGCTTGGTATAGATATGCTTGAGCCCGAGCCGCTTGCAGGCTCTGCGGAAAGCGGCAGACCTGTAGCAAGATCCGTTATTGGTCATTAC
>DASRBJ010000129.1:0-4177 GCA_035653695.1 Sphingomicrobium sp. | reverse complement strand
CGATGCTTGGGGCAGACGCGTTCCGACGGGCGAGCTCAATAGATGGTTCGAGACGGCCATCGAGACCAATCCCCCTCCCGCGCCCAAGGGACAAAGGATCAAGCTTCGCTATATAACGCAGGTGAAGAGCAGGCCGCCAAGTTTCGTCGTCTTTGGCAACCGCACCGACGAGCTTCCAGAAAGTTATCGGCGCTACCTTCTTAATGCGATGCGCCGCGATCTTGGACTTGGTCCGGTGCCCGTCCGTCTCGAGTTTCGAGGTCGAAGCAACCCCTTCGATGCCAAGCGCCGCTAAGGCAAATTTTACCCTTTAAACCTATCTCGCTCTCATTGGGTTTCAGGAGCGGAAGTTTGACCGACGGAGCTCGGGATATCGTCGATTGGGCTTATTTCGAGAAAAGCCGGACCGAGCTTGGTCCTGGGTTGATCCGCATTCTAAGCTACTTCAAAGAAGATGGGACTAAGTCGATTGCTCAGATCGAGCAGGCGATGCGAGACGAGAACACGACCGCGCTCGTTATCCCGGCGCATACATTGAAGGGTGAGGCACGCCAGCTTGGTGCCGAGCCGCTCGCGAAAATAGCGGAGCTCATCGAGACAACCGCGCGCCTATGCGTCGAAACCCATCGATTTCCGGACGAACTTGTGCCGGAGGTCGTCGAACTTCGGTCGCTCTTCGAAAAAACGATCGAGCTATTCGACGACGCGACCAACCCGCTGGTTCGACGAACTCCAACCGGCGGTTTCGGCCGAAAGGTGACAAACCAAGGTTTCGGCCGAATCTGAATTCTAGAGTTCGGGGCTGAGCTCGCTTCCCATCAGTTTTGGGAAAAACCCCTCGTGCGCCGCTCTTAAGGCGGAGAGGCTTACCTTGTGCGACTCGCCGGTGGCGCTCGAACGGATCACAATCGCGTCGCCCCCCGTGGTACCGACCTCGATTGCAAATAACTGCGCGGCATTGGCGACGCCGCGAACGCGCTCGGGCCACCGCGTCGTTAGCAACATCCGGCCTTGATCTTCGCCGAACAACACGGCCGCCGGGTTGCGTGCGCTTGGCAGTTTCACTTCGGCGCCAATCCCGCCGGCAAGTGCCATCTCGGCGATTGCGACCAAGGCTCCGCCGTCGCTTACATCATGCATTGCCGTAACCTGGCCCGCGGCGATCAATTCGCGCGCGACGTCGCCAAGTCGCCGCTCGACGGCAAGGTCGACGGGTGGCGGTAACCCCTCACGACGGCCATGGCACAATTCGAGCCACAAGGACTGGCCTATATGGCCGGTCGAATGTCCAAGAAGAATGAGAGTCTCTCCCTCGTCCTTGAACGCAATCGTCGCCGTTTTTGCATAATCTTTGAGCAAGCCTACACCGCCGATCGCCGGCGTCGGCAGAATCGAACGACTGGTGCCGTCATCATTCTTCGTTTCATTGTAGAGTGAGACATTGCCGCTCACGATCGGAAAATCGAGCGACCGGCAAGCTTCCGCCATGCCCTCGAGGCAGCCGACGAACTGGCCCATGATCTCGGGCCGTTGGGGGTTTCCGAAGTTCAGGCAGTTGGTGATTGCAAGTGGCTTTGCACCGACGGCGCTCAGGTTGCGGTACGCTTCCGCGACCGCTTGCTTGCCGCCTTCAACCGGGTCGGCATAGCAATAGCGCGGCGTCACGTCGGTCGTGATTGCAAGTGCTTTTCTCGTCCCGTGGACTCGAACAACGGCCGCATCACCGCCGGGCCGCTGCACGGTATCACCGCCGACGGACTGATCATATTGTTCCCAGATCCACCGGCGGGACGAGAGATTCGGAGATCCGATGAGCGTGAGGAGATCGCCGATAATATCCCGGCTTTCCGGGACGTCGTTGAGAGCGGGCGCTGGTCTTGGAATAATGTAGGGTCGTTCGTAGCAGGGCGCGTCATCGGCGAGTGGACCAAGCGGAATGTCCGCGGCGATTTCGCCATTCCACAATAGCTCCATTCGTCCGGTGTCCGTGACCTCGCCGATAACGGCGAAGTCGAGCTCCCATTTTCGGAAGATCGCTTCCGCTTCCGCTTCGCGACCGGGCTTCAGGACCATGAGCATTCGCTCCTGGCTTTCGGAAAGCATCATCTCGTAAGGAGTCATCGCCTGTTCGCGGCACGGCACCTTGTTCATGTCGAGCCGAATTCCGACTCCGCCCTTGCTCGCCATCTCGATGCTGGATGAGGTGAGACCGGCAGCGCCCATGTCCTGGATCGCGACAATCGCATCGGAAGCCATCAGTTCGAGGCAGGCCTCGATCAGCAGCTTCTCAGTAAACGGATCACCGACTTGAACCGTTGGTCTTTTCTCATCGCTGTCCTGCGAAAAGTCGGTGCTCGCCATCGTCGCGCCATGAATGCCGTCGCGGCCAGTCTTCGATCCGACGTAGACAACCGGATTGCCGATGCCAGCGGCGGCTGAATAGAAGATCTTGTCCTTCTTCGCGACGCCCACCGTCATCGCGTTCACGAGGATGTTTCCATCGAAGGCGGCATCAAAATTTACTTCCCCGCCAACCGTTGGAACGCCGACGCAATTTCCATAGCCGCCGATGCCGGCAACCACCCCGGCAACAAGATGGCGTGTCTTTGGATGTTCCGGACGTCCAAACCGAAGCGCGTTCAGATTGGCGACGGGTCGAGCGCCCATCGTGAAAACATCGCGCAGGATGCCGCCGACGCCTGTCGCAGCCCCCTGATAAGGTTCAATATACGAGGGATGGTTGTGGCTCTCCATCTTGAAGATTGCGGCATCGCCATCGCCAATGTCGATCACACCGGCGTTTTCCCCCGGCCCTTGGATAACCCACGGCGCCGACGTTGGGAGCTTCTTCAGATGGACGCGCGAACTCTTGTAGCTGCAATGCTCCGACCACATGACCGAGAAGATTCCGAGCTCAACGAGATTGGGCTCGCGGCCAAGGGCATTGATGATCCGCGAATATTCTTCGGGCGAGAGCCCGTGATCGGCAACAAGGCTGGGGCTGATGGCTGGAGCGTCCAATACTTCCATGGCGGCGCTCCTAGCCGTCAACCCGGCGCAAGCCTAGACTTCGTGGCGAGGGAACTTGACCGCTGAGAAGACGAAAGTCTGTGGGCGGCCGGCGATGAAGTCCGCGAACGATGCTCGTTCCGGTGACCATTGCTCGCGACCCACCCGCCATAGATTGTCGCCGATCTTCGTCATCGGAGTTTCAGTGCCGATCCACAATCTTGCGCCACGCTCGACAACGGGCATGGCGCCGAACCAGGGATTGTCGTTGATGTAGCGCCCGGCGAGCTTCGCGAGCTCGCGATCGCCCGGCGGGACCGATGCCGCAGTGCCTTCCCGCACGTAAGAGTTCGGGCCCCAGCTTGCGAGCACCACCGCCCCCGCGCTGCGCTCGAACATGATGCTATATTGTCGAAACAGCGGGTGAAGCGAGCGGAAGATGTCTGCTGCGACCGGCAACAATGGTGCTGATCGGCCTTCGGCAATGATCGTCAGTGGTGATCCGAGCCGGATTTCCAACGAACCCGACGGTCCCGTGTAACGGCCGACGTAAGAGCCCGCGTCCGGCAATCCGACATCAAGCGCCGGTGGAGCGGACACCGACCGCCCGAGCATTGCGTCGCCCATTGCATCAACCGCGTAACGCGTGAGGAGCCGAGGTCGGTAATCCGCGAAAGCATTGAGCGTCGCGCTTGCAAACGCCCCAACGCCGCTCGCAACGTCAAAGTGGAAGGACGATGAGAAAGAGAGCATCCCACCAGTGTGGTGCAAATACTCGCGTCCTTGGTCGCCGACATGCATCAGCCCGTTGCCATAGGCCATGCCTGCCACGTCGGTTGGAACCGCGTGCTGCGTCATGCGACGGGCGTCCAGAGGAGTGAGCCCGACGGCGCCCTTGCCTTGTGCGGCCCTCGCCAAAGCACCGAGGAACGCAAGCATGTCGTCGGCAGTGGAAGCGACGCAGCCCGCGCCCGCCGTTACGTCGACCCAAGGTGCTGGCGCTAGTGCCGCGCCGCGTAAATAGGCTGCACTTGGATCAGCTGCTTCATAACCTTGAGCATAATATGGCCGATCGGAGTCAATGATCGCTCCTCGCGACCGATTCATTCCAAGAGGAATGAAAATGCGCTCCCGAAGAACAAGTTCGAGCGCTTTTCCCGTCACTAGT
>DASRBJ010000128.1:0-3314 GCA_035653695.1 Sphingomicrobium sp. | reverse complement strand
CACGGTGATTTTCGGGATCGGAACACAGCCTGACAATGCCTTAACAGCAACAAATGTTTTGCCACTGACCAATTCTTCGAGCCAACTTGGTCCAGGAGTACTCACCGTTAGCTTCGATGGCGAACAGTTGACCGAGAGCTTTCTCGATAGCGGCAGCGACGATTATTACTTTGTTGACGCATCGCTCCCTGCTTGCACGCAAGCAGATTATAGTCCTTTCTATTGTCCGAGCGCACCAAGCGCCCTCTCACCGACGCTGATTGGCACGAACGGGGCGACGGCAAGTGGCGCATTCACACTTTACAGTCCCTTGGACGTCTCGAACAATGCAACCGCTGCGCCCGGGCTAGGAGTCAACCCAACGCTCATCACACCCCCCTTGCCGTTCGCGGACACCTTTGACTTCGGTATTCCGTTCTTCTTCGGCCGCACAGTCTATGTAGCAATCGAGGGGCGCTCCGCCGGGCGGATGGCGGGACCCTATTTCGCGTTCTGAAAAGCCGATCGGACCGGCGAATTGCTATAGGCTGAGGCCGACTCCATACGGCATTGGCGTCATGTGAGCTTGCTGGCTTCCTGGCCACACCAGGCGCGGGTTGAACTGGCTGGAGTTTGGCTTCGGCTCAGCTTGCGAGTGAGCGACAGGCCTATGAAAACGCGGCGACAAGGGCGCAGATCGCATGCCGATGCGCACTGGCCGAGTCGGATCGTGGAACCCCATTGCGGTCATCGGCGCCCCCGCCTACCCGTTGATTTAGAACTGGAGTCCCACGAGGCATATCATTGAGCGAGCGACTGCAGGACGCGTTCTTCAAGGCACTGTTCCACTCTCCGATAGCCGGCATCGCCGTCGTGGACCTCGAGAGCCTCGTCGTTCTCGACGCGAACGATGTAATGCTTCAGATTCTCGGTCGCACTCGCGAACAGCTGCTCAATGTCCGAGAGATTGGAGCGGAGGTTACTCCACCGCAGTACAAGGAGCTCAACGCAAGAGCTATAAAGCAGGCGAAGGAAAGAGGTTATTCCGACCCGATTTTCAAACATTACAGGCGACCGGATGGCACTCTGGTTCCGGTTCGGACCGTCTTTGGGCGGGTAGCGGAATATCCAGACCGGCTCGTCGTCTTTGCTTCGGACGTCACGGCCGACGAGAAGCAGCGCGAAGAGGCAGCAGATCGGGAGATCCGTCTTGATCTCGCGCTGTCGGCCGCAAACCAGGGTGTTTGGGACTACAACATCGAAACAGGAGAGATGATCTACTCGGCGCGAGCGAAGGAAATCTACGGCTTGCCCACCGATCAACCCGTAACATTCGAGCTGATCCGTGACGCTACCCATCCGGAAGATCTGCCAAACACGCACGCGCAGCTCCTGCGCGCGATTGATCCCGCTATTCGCGATCGCTCGAGCTACGAGTATCGCATCATTCGTCCCGACGACACCGTCTGCTGGGCACAGGCTTATGGCGAGGCGATATTCGCTGGTGAGCCGGGCGATGAGCGTGCCATCCGGTACATTGGGACGTTGGTTGACATCACCGATCGCAAACAGGCGGAAGAGGCGCTTCGCCAAAGCGAAGCACGCTATCGCAACCTCATTAGTGTTTCTGATCAGGTTGTGTACCGCCATAACGCGGACTGGTCGGAAATGCGCCAGCTTTACGGGGGCGGGTTCCTCGCCGACACCGACGAGCCAGATCCGAATTGGTTCGACAAATACATACATCCCGATGACCAGCCGAATGTCCGCGCGCGGATTGAAGAGGCAATTCGTACTCGCACACCGTTCGAATATGAACATCGCGTCATTCGCGAAGACGGCACCCTCGGCTGGACCTATTCACGATCGATTCCGATATTCGACGCGCACGGAAATATTGTCGAATGGTTCGGAGCGGCGAGCGACGTTAGTGCGCGCAAGGAAGCGGAAGAGTCACTCCGCGAAAGCGAGGAGCGACTACGTCTCGCCGTCGACAATGCTGAGATCGGCTTTTGGGACGTTCAGGACGGTCACGGCGAGCTCACCTGGCCTGCCCGAACCAAGGCGATGTTTGGGATCTCACCCGATACGCCCGTCACGATGGAGGACTTTTATTCTGGCCTTCATCCGGATGACTTGCAGCGGGTCGCCGAGGCTTACGCGGCGGCCGCCGATCCAGCACGGCGCGAGCTTTATGACGTAGAGTACCGAACGATCGGCAAGGAAGACGGAATTCTGCGATGGGTCGCCGCGAAAGGCCGCGGGATTTTTGATGGACCTGGCAGGGAAGCGCGTTGTGTGCGGGTAATAGGGACCGCAATCGACATCACCCACCGCAAGCGCGTCGAACATGCGCTTCAGGACGAAAGTCGTAACCTCGAGATCTTGAACAGCGTCGGCGCCTCGATTGCGAGCGAGCTCGATCTCGAACGCGTGGTGCAACGGGTCACCGATGCTGCGGTCGAGCTGACCGGCGCCCAGTTCGGCGCATTCTTCTACAATGTCGAAGATGAGACGGGAGAGCGTTACACGCTCTATACCCTCTCGGGCGTCGAGCGATCCGCATTCGAGCACTTCCCGATGCCACGCAATACCCATGTATTCGGCCCAACGTTTCGCGGCGAGGGGGTCGTGCGGTCTGACGACATCACCAAGGATCCGCGCTACGGCAAAAATCCGCCTTATAACGGGAAGCCGAAGGGCCATCTTCCGGTCGTGAGCTATCTTGCGGTACCGGTAACCAGCCGCAGCGGCGACGTTATTGGAGGCCTCTTTTTCGGCCATGCCGACGAGGCGCAATTCAACGAGCGTCATGAGCGTCTGGTGGTCGGCATCGCCGCCCAGGCGGCAATCGCAATCGACAATGCGCGCTTGTACCACGCGGCTCAGCAGGCGAACGAGAGCTTGGAGCGGAGGGTCGCCGAGGCGTTGGCCGAAAGGAAGCTTCTCGCCGACATCGTCGAAACGACCGACGCCTTCGTTCAGATCGCCGACCTCAATTTCAATTTCCTTGGCATCAACAAGGCCTCGGCCGACGAGTTCGAGCGGATCTTCGGCATTCGCCCAAAGGTCGGAGACAATATGCTCGACCTTCTCGCCGATAAGCCCGAACACCGCGCGGCAGTTAAGGCTGTCTGGTCGCGCGCACTCGCCGGGGAGGAATTTACGGAAATCGGCGAATTTGGCGACAGCGAACTTGATCGACGGTTCTATGAGATGAAGTACAATTCGCTTCGTGATGAGCAGGGTCGGCTGATCGGCGCCTATCAGTTCGTTTACGACGTGACGGAACGGCTGCGAGACCAGCGGCGGCTTGCCGAAGCGGAAGAAGCATT
>DASRBJ010000127.1:0-3452 GCA_035653695.1 Sphingomicrobium sp. | reverse complement strand
TGTAGCCACCTGCCGCTGTTCGGGCAAGGCGCTTTAAGCGTCCATCGCAACGAACCGCGGATGGGCTTGCACTCGAGCGAGCCACTCCCGCACATGCGGGTAGCGGTCGAGATCAAACTCCGCGTCGCCAGCAACGTGCGTATAGGCGAACAGGCAGATGTCCGCGAGGCTGGGCTCATAACCGACGAACCACTCGCGGCCGGCAAGATGATCATCCATCAATTTGAGCGCCGCATTCCCCTGCTGTCGCTTGGCCGGCATCTGGAGTCGCTGGAGATCGCCAACCTTGTCTGGCCCGAGCGAACGCATCCAGAAGCGTAGCGTCGCGATGTTGGGCTCATGATTATACTGCTCCCAGAACATCCAGTGTAACATGTCGGCATGGTCGAATGGATCGGTCGGAACCAGGTGGGTATTTTCGGCGAGGAAATAGCATGCCGCATTGCTCTCCGGGATCAGGCGATCATTGACTTCGAGCACCGGGATGCGGCCGTTCGCGTTCACCGATTGAAGAAATTCTGGCGTCCGGGTTTCGCCTTTCATGATGTCATACTCGCGCCGCTCGAGGTCCTTGCCGACGAGCGCCGCGGTGAGCCGCACCTTGTAGCAGTTCCCGGATCGGGAATATTCGTGGAGAACGAGCCTTTGCATTACCCCTCCTCGCCGCCTTGCTAGCGTCTCACCTCCAGCACGATCTTGCCCATGTGATCGCCCGATTCCATTCGTCTATGGGCCTGTTCCGCCTCACTCAGCGGATAGACGCTGTCGATCAGAGGCCTTAGCCTTCCCCCCTCGACGTACGGCCAGACACTCCTTGCAATCTCGTCCGCGACCATCGTCTTGAAGTCGACGGAACGCGGCCGAAGCGTTGATCCCGTGAGAGTGAGCCGGCGTCTCATCACATCAAATATGGGTATTTCGGCGGTGGCGCCACGCTGCACGGCGATCGACACGTGGCGTCCGTCCTCGGCGAGGCACGCAAGATTGCGAGGCACATAATCGCCGCCCACCATGTCGACTACCACGTCAACGCCGCGGCGGTCGGTAAGACGGTGGACTTCCTCGACGAAGTCCTTCGTCGAATAGTTGATCGCCGCTTCAGCACCGAGTTTCTCTGCCGTGGCGCATTTTTCGTCGGTGCCGCAGGTCACGATGACCTTGAGGCCGAACAGGTTCCCGAGCGCAATTGCCATGGTGCCAATTCCACTGGTGCCGCCGTGGACCAGCACGGTGTCGCCATCAGCAGCAAAGCCTCTCTCGAAGAGATTGATCCAAACCGTGAACAATGTTTCGGGCAAGGCGGCGGCGTCGACGGCCGTCAGAGTACGCGGGATCGGCAGGCAGGTACCCGTCGGAGCGACGCAATATTCGGCATAGCCGCCGCCCGCGACAAGGGCGCAGACCTTCTGCCCCAACAGCATGGTCGAGCCCGAACCGGTTGCCGCGACCTGCCCGGCGATCTCGAGACCGAGGATGTCGGGTGCTCCTGGCGGCGGCGGATACATGCCGCGGCGCTGAAGAACGTCGGGCCGGTTAACGCCGGCCGCAGTGACCTTTATCAGCACTTCTCCCGGTTGCGGCTGCGGCACCGGCCGGTCGACGAGCTTCAGTCCGCCCGAGCCGTCCGCAACGACGGCGCGCATCTGCGAGGGTATGTCTGGCACGCGAGGCTTATTGACTTGGCGCTTGTATCGGTCAACGATTCGCCAGTGGATCTCGACGACCTATTCCCAAGCAAGCCCGGCGACCCACTTGTCGAGCTCAGCAAGCAGGACCTCGACCCGATGTCCATCGAGGAGCTCAACGAGCGCATTGCCGCGCTCGAAGTTGAAATCACTCGGGTGAGGAACCACATCCGGAACGCGCAGAACCACCGCTCCGCGGCCGAAGAGCTGTTCAAGAAGTCATGACGCTCGCGGCCATTCAGCCGCCAAGCCGCTCGCAAAGCGATATTCTGTTGAAAACAAAGGAACCGGCACTTGATTGCCGCGCTCCTCCATATGACATTCCAGTCAAAGCCCCCGGGCTTTCCGCGGGGTGCGGGAGTAACAGCCTAAATGCCTAGTTTTGCTCGCGAACTCGAACAAACCCTCCACAATGCGCTGGGGGAAGCCAGCCGTCGCCGGCACGAGTATGCGACCCTTGAACATCTGCTCGTCGCGTTGATTGATGACGAACATGCCTCGAAGGTGATGACCGCTTGCGGGGTTAACCGCGATGAGCTTCGCGCGTCCGTCAAGCAGTATCTCGACAATGAGCTCGGCGCTCTCGTCGCCGACAGTGCGACGGACCCTACCCCAACCAGCGGCTTTCAGCGTGTCGTTCAACGAGCGATTCTCCACGTGCAATCGTCCGGGCGCGACGAAGTGACGGGTGCGAACGTGCTCGTCGCGCTATTTTCCGAACGCGAGAGCTATGCCGTTTACTTCCTGCAGCAGCAGGACATGAGCCGACTCGATGCGGTGACCTACATCAGTCACGGTGTCGGGAAGGGCGAGAGCCCGCAGGAGACGCGCAGTCCTGAAGGTACCGAGGAAAAGAACGAAAAGGAGAGCGCAAAGAAGGAATCCGCGCTCAAGCAGTTTACAGTCGATCTCAATGAGAAGGCGCGCCAAGGGAAGGTGGACCCACTCATCGGCCGAATGCCGGAAGTCGATCGCACGGTACAGATTCTCTGCCGTCGCTCAAAGAACAATCCTCTTTACGTGGGCGATCCTGGCGTCGGGAAAACGGCAATTGCGGAAGGACTTGCACGTAAAATCGTCGAGGGCGACGTCCCGGAAGTTCTTAAGCCGGCAGTGATCTACGCGCTCGATATGGGAGCGCTGCTTGCGGGTACCCGCTACCGCGGCGATTTCGAAGAGCGTCTGAAGTCCGTCGTTGCCGAGCTTGAAAAAATGCCACACGCGATCTTGTTCATTGACGAGATCCACACGGTAATCGGCGCCGGCGCAACGAGCGGTGGCGCAATGGATGCTTCAAACCTTTTGAAGCCAGCACTTTCAAGTGGTGCGATCCGATGCATCGGCTCGACCACCTACAAGGAGTTCCGCAACCATTTCGAAAAGGACCGCGCACTGCTGCGCCGGTTTCAGAAGATTGACGTCAATGAACCCTCGATCGAAGACACGATCAAGATCATCGCAGGCCTGCGGTCGTCATTCGAAGGGCATCACAACGTTCGCTACACGCCCGACGCAATCAAGTCGGCGGTCGAGCTCTCGGCAAGGTACATCCACGACCGCAAGCTGCCCGACAAGGCAATCGACGTGATCGACGAGGTCGGCGCCATGCAAATGCTGGTACCCCCAAGCCGTCGCAAGAAGGTGATTACGCCCAAGGAAATCGAAGCGGTCGTCGCAACCATGGCGCGAATCCCGCCAAAATCCGTCAGTGCGGATGATAAGGAGGTGCTCGAGCATCTCGAGGCTGATCTCAAACGGGTGGTTTTC
>DASRBJ010000126.1:0-10079 GCA_035653695.1 Sphingomicrobium sp. | reverse complement strand
CACGCCTTGCGCCGGGCCATTCCTCGGAGCGGCGCTTGGAACGGCCTTGCTGCTTCCAGCGATTGCGTCCCTTGCCGTCTTTGCGGCCTTGGGCTTAGGCCTTGCGCTTCCATTCGCGCTCGTCGCGTTCATCCCGCCACTTCGCACGAGAATGCCCAAGCCCGGTCGTTGGATGGACAGGCTCAAGCATTTCCTCGCGATCCCGATGGCGGCAAGTGCTGTTGCAGCGATGTGGCTTCTTTATAGGCTCGCTGGCGCAGAGGAATTTCTGCTAGGACTTTGCGCGGCTGCCGCCCTGCTGGCTTTGCTGCTGTTCGCCGGGAAACGGCAGCGCCACGGTCAAAGCGGAGCCTGGGCGCTTCCCGCCGCCCTTTGTCTCTGCGGCCTCTTGCTGCTCATTGTGAGCCCGCGGACCGTTAGTCATCGCCATGGATCAGATGCGTCGTGGAGCGAAGCACGACTAGCCGATGCGCTGCACCAACATCGACCCGTATTTGTCTATTTCACGGCCGATTGGTGCCTGACCTGCAAGGTCAACGAAACCGCGGCAATCGACCGAAGCGAGGTGACCGACGCATTCAAAAGGGCGCACGTCCGCGTCCTTGTCGGCGACTGGACGAACGGCGACCCGGCGATCACCCGCTTTCTCGAAAGCCGGGGTCGCGCCGGTGTTCCCTACTATCTGTGGTATGCTCCTGATGGGCACATAGAAGAACTTCCCCAGGTACTGACCCCAGCGATGCTCATTGACCGTGCAAAGCTTGCGAGTCGCTAGTCACTTCCCGTCCCCAAACCTTTTTGCCGCCAACCCATGTCTCGAGGACCTTCGTTCGTGCGAGCTGCTGAGGATCAACCTTGGTCGGGTCACGATCGACGATTATAAAATCGGCCCATTGGCCCGGGTCCAGTCCGCCAATTCTGTGTTCGGCAAATCCGGCGTAGGCGGCACCGCGCGTATAGGCGGCCAACGCCTGCCCTAAACTCAGCCGTTCGCTCGGGAACCAGCCGCCGGGCGGCTCCCCATTCATGTCCTGCCTGCTTATTCCTGCTGCGAGGCCGGGAAAAGGGTTCGGCGACTCCACCGGGAAATCGGTGCCGAACGCAAGCTTGGCACCGGTGCGAAGCATCGACTGCCAGGCATAAGCGCACTTCAGCCGGCCAAGACCAAGCCTCTTCTCCGCCATCAGGCGATCACTTGTCTGGTGCGTGGGCTGCATCGAGGCGATCATGTGGCCGCGGCCTATCCTCGGCAGGTCCGAGCAGTCGACGATCTGCGCATGTTCGATCCGCCAGCGCCGATTGGCGCCGTATTTGCCATTGAGCCATTCGTAATTACCGATCACCTGGGCATTGGCAGCATCACCAATTGCATGCGTTGCGATCTGGAAACCCGCCGCGGCTGCCGCATTCTCGATTGATCGAAGTTCCGCATTCGAGTGCAGCCGATTGCCCGTTGTGTCTGGCTGATCCGAATAGGGCTGCTTCAGCCACGCGCCGCGCGAACCGAGTGCACCATCGGCGAAAAACTTGACGCCGACGGCGCGCAGGTGATCGCCATAAAGCCAGGAAGTCGGATGTGGAATTGCTTTAAGCGGATCCAGTCCGAGGAGATAGACCATCAGTCGCACCCGCAGGGACCCTGCCTCGCCGGAACGGCGGAACGTGTTCCAATCGTCGAGCGACGTGCTCATCGACCCGACTCCCGTCACTCCAAATCCGAGCAGAATCTCCTGTGCTTTGGCGAACTGCCGGTCCTCGTCGGCCCTGGTCGGCAGCGGTACCGCGCGGTTGATGAGCACCTTTGCATTATCAACGAACACGCCATTGATGATCTCACCGCCCGCTGGCGCGGTGGTCGCCGAAGTAACACCCGCGGCACGCATTGCGGCACTATTCGCGACCAAAGCATGCCCGTCGACGCGCTCGAGCACGACGGGCCGGTCCGGAACGATTGCATCGAGGTCAGCCGCGGTCGGGAATCTCTTGTCGGGCCATAATTCCTGATTCCACCCTGCCCCGAGGAGCCATTTGTAATCAGGATGTGCCGCCGCGTAGGAACGAAGCCGCTGCTGAAGTTCGCCGAGCGACCGGACGCCCACCACGTCGAGCTGCAATGCGTCTCGGCCAAGCTCCATGACGTGGCCGTGCGCATCGATCATTCCGGGAAGGACCGTCTGACCGTGGGCATCTATTTTCACGCCCGCGCCTGGTAAAGCTTCGCCCGGACCGATCAGGCGTGCCACTTTCCCTTCGTCCGTAATGAGAATTCCAGTGAACCGGCTGAGGTGCCCCTCGGCGTCGATCTCGATCCCATTGGCATGTTCGATCAATGTGTCGGGCCAGGCTGGCGACGCCAGGAGCGTCATGATCATTGCAAGCACTGTCTTTTTCATAGACGACGCTTAGCATTGTTCGCTCTTGCGTGAAGCGCTAGGCGAAACCTCGCATGCTTCAGACGCCTTCATTGCAGCCGCCGACGATCGACGACGTCCGCGCTGCGCAGCAACGCATCCAAGGAGCCGTCATCCGCACTCCGATGCTGATCAGCCGGACCTTTTCGGAAATCACCGGTGCGGAAATCTGGCTGAAGTTCGAGAATCTTCAGTTCACCGCGGCGTACAAGGAGCGCGGCGCGCTCAACAAGCTGCTTCAGCTGACGCCCGAAGAGCGAGCCCGCGGTGTGATCGCGGCTTCGGCTGGAAACCACGCGCAAGCCGTGGCCTATCATGCGCGGCGGCTCGGCATTCCAGCGACGATCGTCATGCCAGAGTCAACGCCGACGGTGAAGGTTACGCAAACTGCCGGTCACGGTGCGCAGGTCGTACTGTTCGGTCGTATCGTCGATGATGCGTTCGCGAAAGCGCGTGAACTCGCCCTCGAGAATGGCTTCGTCTTTGTTCACGCCTTCGATGACCCGATGATTATTGCGGGCGCCGGGACAGTCGGGCTCGAGATGCTTGAGGATGCTCCCGAGCTAGACACGATCGTCGTTCCGATCGGCGGTGGAGGCCTGATGTCGGGGATCGCGATCGCCGCACGCGCAGTCAAGCCGGACATCGAACTCATCGGCGTCGAAGCTGAGCTCTACCCTTCGATGAAATCTGCCATCGAGAAGTGCCATATGCCGCTCGGCGGCGACACGCTTGCGGAAGGTATCGCGGTCAAGCAGCCGGGTGAGCTTACGTCACGCATCCTCGGCGAACTTGCCGATGATGTGCTACTCGTTGCCGAGCGCGACCTCGAACGCGCCGTCGCGATGCTTGTCGGCATTGAGAAAACCGTGGTCGAGGGGGCAGGGGCCGCGGGTTTAGCCGCTATTCTCGCGAACCGGGATCGATTCGCTGGGAAAAAAGTCGCGACGCTCCTTTGTGGCGGGAACATCGATACGCACCTTCTCGCGAATGTGCTCGTCCGCGATCTTGTCCGCCAGGGTCGCATTGCCCGTCTTCATGTTGCCGCCCATGACCAGCCTGGTGCGCTCGCGGCGATCACGGCGAAAGTCTACGAAGCCGGAGTCAACGTCATCGAGATCAACCACAGTCGCATCTTCACGCGCCTTCCGGCCAAGGACACGATGATCGAGGTTGAATGCGAGGCCCGCGATCCTCGGTCGATCGACGATGTTGTTGCTCGTCTCGAAGCTGCCGGGTTCCGCGTCGAACGCGCCTCACTCGACTAAAAATCCTGTCTCTCAGCGGGACATGGCCGATTTTGTGTCGAAATAGACGCGTCCAAACTCTTTCCTTCGACGTTTACCAGCCGCATAAAGACAACCGTAACAATTGAAGTGAGGTCGCGGGGTGAGCGCACCGTTCCGCTTTCCCAAATTCTTCGTAACGAACCCGAGCCCGTGCCCGTATCTTCCGGGCAAGGTGGAGCGGAAGGTTTTTACGGAACTCAGTGGCCGCCATGCGAGCGAACTCAACGAAGCGCTCGGTCGCATCGGATTTCGTCGCAGCCAGTCGGTCGCCTATCGGCCAAGTTGCATCGACTGCTCGGCGTGCATCTCGGTTCGTGTGCTTTCGGCCGAATTCCAGCCAACGGCGACCCAGCGAAAGCTGCTCCGGCGGCATGCAGACTTGGAGGTCAGTGCCTGCAAGCCGTGGACGACCGACGAACAATATCAGCTGCTTCGCCGCTATCTGTCCGTTCGCCACCCAGGCGGCGGCATGGCCGAGATGGACGAGAGCGACTTTGCCGACATGGTCGAGCAGACGCCTGTTAGGACCTATATCATCGAGTATCGCGAACCCTCGGTTGACGGCCGCCCCGGCAAGCTGGTCGGCGCCTGCCTGAGCGATCAACAGAGCGACGGGCTGTCGATGATCTACAGCTTCTTCGACGTCGGTCCCAACTCGAGAAAGGGCCTAGGCACCTTCATCATTCTCGATCACATCATTCGTGCTGCTCGCGCGGGCCTTCCTTACGTCTATCTCGGCTATTGGGTGGAGGGATCGACGCGCATGGCCTACAAAACCAGTTTCAAGCCACTCGAGCGGCTTGGGCGCGATGGCTGGCGGCGGATGGATGGCGCCGAGTCGGACGCCGACGGATCTCGATCGATCAATCTGCCAACACGACGTGAGCGGCGGCGACTGCTAATCGATGCATGAAGAAAAGGCGGAGCCTTTCGGCCCCGCCTTTCCCCCCGTTGCCCCTGTTGGCAAAGATCAGGCGACCGCAACCTGCGGTTCGTTTTCCTCATTCTCGTCCGCATCGCGCAGCACATAGCCGCGACCCCATACGGTCTCGATATAATTTGCGCCGCCGCAGGCAAGGCTCAGCTTCTTGCGCAGCTTGCAGATGAAAACGTCAATGATTTTCAACTCTGGCTCGTCCATGCCGCCGTAGAGATGGTTGAGGAACATCTCCTTCGTGAGCGTCGTGCCCTTGCGCAGCGACAGGAGCTCGAGCATCGCATATTCCTTGCCGGTAAGGTGGACTCTCGCACCGTCGACTTCGACCGTCTTCGCATCGAGGTTCACCGCGAGCTTGCCGGTCCTGATAACCGACTGTGAATGACCCTTCGAGCGGCGCACGATCGCATGAATGCGGGCGACGAGCTCGTCTCGGTGAAAAGGCTTGGTGACATAATCGTCGGCGCCAAAGCCCAGTGCGCGAACCTTCGAGTCCATCTCGCCGATACCGGATAGGATGAGGACGGGAGTGGAGACTTTGGCGGTCCTGAGCTTCTTCAGCACGTCATAGCCGTGCATGTCGGGGAGGTTCAGGTCGAGAAGAATGATGTCGTAGTCGTAGAGCTTGCCGAGATCGAGGCCTTCTTCCCCGAGATCGGTCGTATAGACGTTAAAGCCTTCCGTTCCGAGCATCAGCTCGATGCTCTTGGCCGTGGTCGGCTCGTCCTCGATCAACAACACGCGCATTTGCGGTCCCCCCATCCCCAGCCGAAGGTGTTAAGTCCCCTTAACGGCCTTGAAGCATCCATTAACCATTCGAGATCTGAAGGGAAAAGGTTAATATTGTGTAACGCGCTGGATTCCTTGGATTCGTTGCAAAGGAGTCACAAGTTCGTCCACAGGCGAGCGGTTCGACGGCTTGCTGGCTGTCCTTCTTTGCCGTTTGATCATGCTCGACTTGCCATCGAATGGGAGGTCTAAGACCGCATGTCCCTCTCCGACAATATTCTCTTCATCGATGGCGAAGCGATCGTGCTCGACAAACCTGCGGGACTTCCAGTCGACCGGCCCCGCCGGGGTGGTGAGTCCATTGCCGGACGGATCGAGGAGCTGAAATGCGGCTTCAAGAGACCACCGACGGCAATGCATCGCCTCGACACTGACACAAGCGGTTGCCTGCTCTTTGCTCGGAACGCGAAGGCTCGTGCGCAATTCCAGCTCGCGTTCGAAACGCGAATGGTTGAAAAATATTATCTTGCCGTCGTCGCGGCCGAGGTTCGTGACCAGGAGGGAATGATCGAGATCCCGCTTGCAAAGAGGTCGAGTCCGGAAGCGGGCTGGCGAATGGTTGCCGACGGAGAGGGATCCGAGGCAGCAACGCTCTGGCGACGTCTTCAAGTCAGCGACGGCCGTACGCTCGTCGAGTTTCGACCGCTCACGGGCCGCACGCATCAGATTCGAGCACACGCGCGTGAGGCGTTCGGACGTGGCATTGTGGGCGATCGCGTTTACGGCGTGCCCGGCGGCCCGATGCTGCTCCATGCATCACGGCTCATCGTGCCACGACCGGGAAAAGCAGCGATCGACGTGGCGGCGCCACTGCCGGATTACTTTGATGCATGGCGTCATGCGGCCTGACGATGTCATCATAAATGAGGACGCACTGACCGAGAGCTTCCTTGCCGCGACCGGTCCTGGCGGCCAGAACGTCAACAAGGTCGCGACGGCGGTGCAGCTTCGCGTCGATCTCTTCAAGCTTGGACTTGAGCCGCACGTCTATCAGCGACTGAAGGAACTAGGGGGAAGCCGCATTACAAGCAGCGGGGAACTCCTCGTTACGGCACGGCGATATCGTACCCAGGAGGCGAACCGGGCAGATGCGCGGCGGCGGGTGGCAGAAATGATCGCCGCTGCCCATATCGTGAGGGCAAAGCGCAAGGCGACGCGACCAACGAGGGCCGCCAAGGCTGAGCGCGTCGAGAAGAAACGGCAGCGCAGTGCCGTCAAGCAAGCGCGCGGAAAGGTCTCGTTCGACTGATGTACGACTTCAAGATTGCCGCTGCAGACCCAGCGAGCATGTACCGGGATCTTTCCTCGGCGCTGACCGGGCTCATTGCCGGCGAACCCGACCCAATTGCCAACATGGCGAACGCTGCGGCACTCATCTGGGAAACCTTGCCGAACCTTAACTGGGCGGGCTTCTACCGGAACATCGGCGGAGAACTCGTCCTCGGCCCATTCCAGGGACGGCCTGCGTGCATCCGCATTCCCTTCGGTCGCGGCGTGTGCGGCACGGCGGCCGCAACGAGAAGCGTTCAGCGAGTCGACGATGTGAATGCGTTCGAAGGGCATATCGCCTGCGATTCAGCCTCGGCTAGCGAACTCGTCGTCCCCATCGTGCGCGGCGGAGAACTGGTCGCGGTACTTGACCTCGACAGTCCGCTGGTGGCGCGGTTTACGAGGGACGATGAAGCGGGGTGTGTGGCGCTTGCGCAGATCCTTGCCGACGCGATTTAGCTCAGGAATTCAAGCCGCTCATCGGTGAGGGCTCCAGGGATGATCATGACCGGGCAGGGCAGCAGCCCAGCGTCGGTTCCCGCGAAATCCGCCACCAGCAGCCCTGGATTCCCGCGTGCAGCAGCACCCAGCACCAAAGCACAGACTTCGTCCCGCTCTCCGATGAACTCGCGCACGGTCCGAACCGCTTCGCCCTGTCGGACCACGACATTTGCTTCGACGCCCGACTCGTCCAGTATCTCGCCGATTGCCGAGCTGACTACTCCTTCGATGCGATGGCGCTGCTCTTCTTCAATCGCCGCCTGCACCCCTCCAAACTGGACGAAGTCCTGCGGCTCGACGATTCCCAGTACCTCAATTTTACCGCCCGTCTTCGCGGCGCGACGCGCGGCGAAGCGAAGTGCGACACGCGATTCGGTGCTGTCGTCAACGACGACCAGGTAAGTTCGGCGGCTTTCCCCCATGCCTCTCCAGTGCTGCGTTAAACCACGCTTAAGTGCAAGCTGTCGACTAGAGTTTCGGCGCAGACTTGACCGCGCCCGCCGCATTGGCTTTGAGCCGCCCACGCCTTTTCAGGAACGCGCTGATGCCGATTGAACTAAAGATGCCAGCCTTGTCTCCCACGATGGAGGAGGGCACCCTTGCCAAATGGCTGGTCAAGGAAGGCGACAAGGTCGCGAGCGGCGACATCCTCGCCGAGATCGAAACCGACAAGGCCACAATGGAGTTCGAGGCCGTCGACGAGGGTACCGTTGCGAAGATCCTGGTCCCCGAGGGCAGCGAAGGAGTCAAGGTCGGTGCGCCGATCGCGATCTTGGCCGGCGAAGGAGAAGACACTTCTTCGGCAGCAAGTGCAGCGCCGAAGGCCGACACCGCGGCACCTGTTCCGCCAAAGTCAGCACCCCAACCGAGGGCTGACGCTACACCAAAGAGCGCGGTCACTCCGGCATCGAACAGCGAGCGGGTGAGCGCACAAAAAGCTCCGCCGTCGCCGTCCGAAGCAAACCAAGCGTCACCGACGGAGGGTCAGCGGATCAAGGCCTCACCACTCGCGAGGCGTCTGGCGCAGGCCCAGAATATCGACCTCGCCTCGATCAAAGGCAGCGGTCCCGATGGCCGAATAATTCGTGCGGATATCGATGCCGCTTCGGCCCGTGGCGCACCGGCTGCGAAACCGCCTTCAATTCAGGCGCCGCAGCCGACGCCGGCCGCTCCCGCGCCGGCAACGCACCTGGTCATGCCCGGGCCGATCGAGGAGGCAATCCCGCACGAGGCAATCAAGCTCTCGAACATCCGCAAGACCATCGCGCGACGCCTCAGCGAAGCGAAGCAGCAGATTCCCCACATTTACCTAACGGTCGACATTCAGCTCGACGCACTGCTGAAGCTGAGAAGCGAACTCAATCAGGGCCTTGCGACGCGCAATGTGAAGCTCAGCGTCAATGATCTACTGATCAAGGCGCTTGCCCAGGCATTGGCCGAGGTACCGCAATGCAACGTTGCGTTCGCGGGCGATCACATGCTCCAGTACAAGCGTGCTGACATATCGGTCGCGGTGTCCATCCCCGCGGGCCTCATCACCCCGATTATCGTTGGAGCCGATACGAAGAGCGTTTCGGCAATATCAACCGAGATGAAGGACCTTGCCGAACGGGCCCGTGACGGCAAGCTCCAGCCCCAGGAATATCAGGGCGGCACGGCGTCGATCTCGAACATGGGAATGTTCGGCATCAAGCAGTTCGAAGCGGTGATCAATCCGCCGCAAGGCATGATCATGGCGATCGGAGCCGGCGAGAAGCGGCCATATGTGATCAATGACAGCCTGCAAATCGCGACGGTCATGAGCGCAACCGGCAGCTTCGATCATCGCGCGATCGATGGCGCGGATGGCGCCAAGCTCATGAAGGCATTCAAGGAACTCGTTGAGAATCCACTGGCAATGCTTGCCTAGGAGGCTTCGATGTTCGTGAAGACGATTAGTGGCCGCTATTACCCTCTAGCATCGATCGAGCATCTGTTCGAGAGCGAGGAAAGTCGAGGCACGAAGGTGCAATCGGCACGGCTCAAGGACGGCAATAGCGAGCAGCTATGTCCGGGCGAACTCGACCGCGTTCTCGAAGCGAGCGCCCATCCTTTTCCTGCCGCACGCGACACCTATGTGCTTCAGGAGGTCGTTGACGAAAACAACCGATCGATTGTCGAGCGCGTACCCGTGCTCGCGTGGATTGTCTCTCCGACGCGCGGTGTCGTTCCAATCACGATCGAGGGCGTCAACCATGGACTCGACGGAACGCCGGCCGTGCTCATGCCGAACGGTGAAGTCGTTGTTGCGCTGAGCTGCACCTACGCTAGCGAGCAATGCTATTTCGCCGAATTGCGATCGTCTGCTGAAGTCGCTTAGCCTTGTCGCGCGAACCTTCCATACGGGTGACCGCAATGCCCGCCGATACCAATCCCTACGGGGGCGTCTTTGGCGGCTGGCTCATGGGACAGATGGGTCTTGCCTGCGGGTCATTTGCCTCGAGGCGTTCGCGAGGCAAGGCAATCCTCGTTGCCGCCGATGCCGTTCGGTTTCCCGGACCGATGGCGGTTGGCGATGAACTCAGCGTCTATGTCGAGCTGTTGAACCAGGGGCGCAGTTCGCTTCGCTTAAAGGCCGAAGCAGTCGCCCGGGAACGCGACGGCGAAACTCAGAAGATCGTAGCCGAGGGCGAATTCACGTTCGTTGCGCTCGACGACAACAACAAGCCGCGATCCTTTGCGGCAGAGGAAGAAGCGAATGGCTGATCAATATGACGTTGTGGTGCTCGGTTCGGGGCCGGGTGGCTATGTTGCGGCGATCCGCGCCGCGCAGCTCGGTCTAAAGACCGCAATCGTCGAGCGCGAGAATCTCGGCGGGATCTGCCTCAACTGGGGCTGCATCCC
>DASRBJ010000125.1:0-2845 GCA_035653695.1 Sphingomicrobium sp. | reverse complement strand
CGGTCCGCTCACCGATATTGGCGTTGGTGTCGTCGATGTATCCCCGCAGACTCTGCCAGAGGCTGCCATTAGAATCGCGGTGAATGCGGTTGCAAAACAATGGGTCGCCGGTTGCGATGCATGTGTTCATGATTGCCTGAGCGCCGACCACTTCGACCGCGCCTCGGATCCGAATGTCGTACGCGTCGATGGTGGCGCTTAAGCCAGGCATGAAACCGGGTTCAAGGACTAGCCCGATCGCGCGCGTGTTCGAGGTTTCGGGACCAAGCGCCGTATTACCTCCTTCAATCGAATTGTAGCCGAGGTCGTCTTCGCCGAATGGGTTGGCCAGGATGTGACCATATTGCGCCATCGAGACGCCAGTATGAGCGCATTGTTGGTACGTCGCTGTCGGCGAGACGCCGGCGCAAGGATCATGGTCGAAACCTTCCGGGTAAACGGGCGCGAACAGTTCCTGGATGTTCGGAGCGCGAACCGCATGCTGTAAGCTCGCACGGAAGCGGATCCCGCGGATCGGCGCCAACTCAACCGCTGCCTTCGAGCTGCTCGCACCAAAGCTGCTGATGCGATCGCTGTGCCACGAGTGGCGATAACCACCTTCGATCGCGAGGTCCTCGATAAATCGACGGCTGATCAGCGGAAGCCGGGCTTCGCCGAAGATTTCCATGGCGCGGGTTGCGCCGGTGAACGGAATGACGGCCTGCCCTTGGCCTGCGAGATCTCCGCTCTGAAATGCAGCGTCTGGCCTGAAATCGAGCGAATCCTTGCGGTATTCGGCGCCGAGATTGAGCTGCGGCCCTTCATCCGCCAACGGGCTCGACATTCCCCACTGCTGAAGATCGATCGTCGCATTGGCATTTGCCACACGTTGTTCGATGCTCGCCGTCTGACTGGCCGGGAGAGCGATATACGCCGCCGCTGCGGGCGTCACTCCGCCGAAGACGAAGACGTCCCAGGGAACGCACGAGGGGTCTTCTCCCGTGAGCACCGAGCGACAGACGGCTTGGCCGGAGTTCGGATCAGTTACGACGTCGAGGGCGCGGCTAAGCCGCGTCACGGATACGTCGTTCAAATAAGCGTCACTGAACTTTACTCGGCTTGCCGTGTAGCTCGCGTCGTAAGTTATCCCGCGGCCAACGTCGCCGCTGACGCCTCCAACGACTCTAAGATCCTGGTGTCTGCGGTTGTCGCGCCGCGGTCCACCTTCGACATTGCGCCGGCCGATCACCAGGACTCCCTTGAAGTAGGTCGCACCAGTGACCGGGTCCGTGAACGGGATCGGCGCGCCGTCGACTCCGACGAGATCGCCCTGGTCGTCGAAGATCGGCGTCTGCCCAACGAAATTGCTGTTGAAGCAGACGCTGCTTCGTTGCTGCGCTGACAGCAGCGGATTGTCGCAATTGATCCCGAAAGTGTCGCCCGCGAAGTCTCCGGAAGGAGCGATTTGCGCGACCGAGCGATCGTCCATGTACATAATCTCAGCGAAAGGCTTGATTGCGTCGTTGAATTCGATGCTCGCGAAGCTGCCCGCCGTGTAGCGACGGTCAGGACGTTGGTAGTAGTTGAATGGAGCGAAATTGAAGAGCGATTGGCCTCGAAGGAACGTCTGGCCGGGCCCCAGGTGGAAAGCGCCGAAGAATGTCCCAAACGTCCCGGTCGCCGACGCACTGGAACCGCCGCAGTATGGACCATTGGGCCTGCTCGGCGTGGCCTCGAACGTGCAAGCGCTATAGTCGCGCTCGTTCTGCGTAAGCGCAGAGAGCTTGCGGTAGCCGCCGTAAACGGTGACATGCGCGCGTCCATCAAGGAAGCTTCTGCCGAACGCCGCATCAAGGTTGCGGTTGGCGGCGTGGACCGTATTGCCGACGGGGAAAGGATCACCGGCGGCAATCAGCAACGGCCGGACTGCCGAATCCCGGTTTTGGTGTTGATAGAAGCTTGTCTGCGCATCGAGCCGAACCCCGTCTATGTTCGTGTCGAGGATGAAGTTGACGACCCCGGAAACCGCGTCCGAACCATAGACCGACGACGCGCCTCCGGTCAGTACCTCGACGCGCTCGATGAGCGAGCTCGGGATCATGTTGATATCGGCTGCGGGATAGGTCGGGTCGCCAGGAAGCAGCCGGCGGCCGTTGATGAGCACTAGTGTGCGCGACGCGCCGAGGTCGCGCAAGTTGATTGTCGACGTCGCCGTCGCGCTGTTCGAAATGAAAGCGCCCTGGTCTGGAGTTACCTGCGGCAGCTGGTTGGTGATATCTTCGGTAAGGACTGCTCCTTCAAACTTGTAATCCGCCCCGGTAATCACGGCCACTGGACTGACAGCCGTCGGGTTTTGCCGCGGAATGCGCGAGCCGGTAATGATGATCGAAGCTCGGTCTTCCCGCTTCTGCGCCTGGTCCGCTGGTCCGTTCTTCGGTGAAGCGGTGATTTGGTCCTGCAGCGTTGCGGTGAATGGCGGCGATGCAAGCGCCAACGTGAGCGGGCTAACCCCGTGCCGAAGCCATCGTGCCCCCAAGTACGCTACCCCCGCGACCTAGGCCGAGCTCCCGACGCACACGCTCGGATAATTCCGCTACCATAGGCCGCGGTTCATGAAATGCCACCTATGCCTCGGCCTCGTGACTAGGTAGCGCACGATCGGTAGCGGGACCGGAGTCGAGCTTGCCAGCGCGCAGCCAGGCGATGACGGGGAAGACCAGCAACAGGCAGGCGGCAACGCTGACCAGCGCATCCATCATGAAGGATCCAGCGACGCCACCGGCAAGCTTGTAGCCGTAGCCGTCCAGCATCTGCATGTAGGCGTAAGGTATCACGGCTGCCGTCGCGAGTAGTCCAAACTGGCTCG
>DASRBJ010000124.1:0-7121 GCA_035653695.1 Sphingomicrobium sp. | reverse complement strand
ATTGTTCGCGAGCGTCCAACCGAGCCTAAGCTCTGGTGTACCCTTGCAAATTCACTGACGACCGTTGGAAGGCTCGACGAAGCGGTCGCAGCGCTGGTGCGAGCGACCAAACAGGCGCCGAAGTCCGGTGAGCCCTGGTGGCATTTGTCGAACTTGAAATCCTACAAGTTCAGTCCGGCCGAGATCGCGCTGATGAAGCAGGCACTCATGCAAGCGTCCTCAGACGACGACCGCCTCCACATCCATTTCGCCCTTGGCAAAGCCTTCGAGGACGCAAGAGCATTCGAGGAAAGCTTTCGTCACTATGCCGCCGCGAATGCCATTGGCGCGAGCCGTTTTGGCGAAAACCAGACAATCACGGCGCAGATTGACCAGTCGGTCGCTCTCCTCACGCCTGAATTCTTCGAACGAAACAAGGGAGCCGGCTGCAACGAAGCAGGACCAATATTTGTCGTTGGCGTGCATCGTTCGGGTTCAACCTTGATCGAACAGATCCTTGCCAGCCATTCGATGATCGAAGGCATTGCCGAGCTTCCGGTCATCGCGAACGTGTGCGGACGTCTCGAACGCGAGATGAGGATGCCCGCACCACGCGCCATAGCATCGCTTCCACCGTCAGCATTCAGTGAAATTGGCGAGGAAATTCTCGAAGCCTTCCGTCCGTTTCGCAGAACAGAGCGGCCCTATTTCGTCGACAAGAAACCCGGAAACTGGGTGTGCCTCGGTCTCGTCAGGGTCGCACTTCCGAACGCAAGGATCATCGATGCACGGCGTCATCCGATGGCGTGCGGGTTTTCGAACTTCAAACAACATTACCCAAAAGGCGTCGGTTTCGCGTCCCGACTGCGGACGATCGGCACGTTCTACCAAGATTATTGGCGCTTCATGAACCATTTCGATCGCGTGCAGCCGGGTGTCGTTCACCGGGTTGTGAACGAGCATCTCGTCTCTGATCCCGAACACGAGATCCGGACGATGCTCGGCTATCTCGGTCTGCCGTTCGAAGCCTCATGCCTCGAATTTCATCGAAACCAGCGGGCCGTGCGAACGCCAAGCGCCGAGCAGGTTCGTCAGCCAATTAACAGTAAGGGCGTCGAACAGTGGAAAAATTACGAGCCGTGGCTCGGCGAACTGAAGGAAGCGCTTGGGCCCGCGCTTCACCATTGGAATGACTAAAGCGACGAGGCGTGGGTCCTGACCACCGGGGCGACATCGGTTGCGGACGTCGCGAAATGCACTTCGCGATAGATGATGCGTTAGCGCCGCATGATCCGGGCACTTGGCCTTGCTGTCGCAGACCTTGGCACTCCTCGAGTGCTTGCCGTGATGTTGCGCGCGATCGCCATTTCCATGCTCGTCTTTGTTGTTATCGCCGGCGTGCTCGCCTGGCTGTTGACCGGTGTAGACCCTTGTGATTTGGTTGGGATCAGCTCCTGTCCATTGGGCGCGGGAACTGGCGTTATTGGCGCAATCACGCTCACACTTCTTGCCGCCTGGTTCGTGTTCCCCGCCGTCGCGATCACCGTCCTTACGACATTCACCGACAGCATCGCTGCTGCCGTCGAGGAACGGCATTACCCGGAAGCCGCGCGGCGCGCTTCACGCGTCGGTATTGGGCGAGGATTGCTCATTGGGCTCAAGTCGGCCGGGCGACTTCTATTGCTCAATGTGATCGCTCTCCCCTCCTACCTCCTCCTCCTTGTAACCGGTGTCGGACCCTTCGTTCTTTTCGTGATCGTCAATGGCGTCGCCTTCGGGCGCGACGTCGCTGAACTTGCGGCAGCGCGGCACGGGAACAAGGTGTCGCGGCGCGAATGGCTGAAATCCACGCGCGGGCAGCAGCATCTCATTGGCCTCGTCGTGAGCGTGCTTTTTCTCGTGCCGTTCGCGAATATCCTCGCACCGGTCATTGGGACAGCGGCAGGAATCCACCTCTTCAACCGATCATTTTGGCGCATGAACCTCGACAAACGAGAGCTTGGTCCAGGTTCGCGGCGGCCCCGTATCAACGCTGGAGCCTAAAGATTCTCGCTCGATAGGAGCTAGCGCTAACCGCGCATGCCCATCGGCCGATCGCGCCATATGCTTCGCTTGGCGGCCGAGCGCTTCCCGACACGGTCGAACCAGTCGTTCACGTTTCGTAGATCAGGCGCGATTGGTTGACCCACGTCACAAAGCTGATCGATGTAGCAATAAAGGCATATGTCGGCAGCCGTGAACCGATCGCCGGCAAGCCATGGCTTGTTCATCGCGCCATCGAGCCATCGCGTCCCGGTTCGTGCAATCTCCTTTTGCGCATCGGCTTGCTCGGGATAGCATTTGAACCGCGATTCGAAGATGTCGATCGCCTCCCCGTAATAAAAGCCAAGAACCATTGGACGGCAGATCCCGATCTCCACCCGGCGCCACCACATCCGGGTGATTGCCCGTTCCTCGGGTGTCGAGCCGACCAACGGCGGCTGAGGGTGAAGCTCCTCGAGATATTCGATGATCGCCGCCGTTTCGGCAATGAACGTGCCGTCCGACAGCTCGAGCGTCGGCAACTGGCCGGCGGGATTTCGCTCCAGATGATCGGTGCGACGGTTCTCCGCCCCCAGGATGTCGACTTCCTGTCGCGGCAAATCGATTCCCTTTTCAGCAAGGTAGAAGCGAACGATGCGCGGGTTCATGCCAAAGCTGTCGTAGAGACGTCGCGGTGTGACCTCGTTCGATGATGCCGTGTAGGTCGGTTGCGGCTGCGTGAGCATTGATGCCTCGGTCATGGGCAGGTCCTTCCGTTGACTGTCAGCGTCCCCGGTCCCATTTTTTTCTCGCCCACAGCCGGCACGCGGGATCGAAGGCGAGCGGCCCAAAATACCACCATTTCACGGTGCCTACATCCCGAATTTGGGATAGCCTGCGGACGACGAGAATGATCGAGACGAAAGGGCTGAAAAGAGAGAAAATGACGCTTCGCCCCGGATTGGGACGAGCGGCCAAATTTTTTCACATCCGCCCATGGACCTTGGTGCCGGTTCGGGAGTTCGGCGGCTTATGATTGAAAAACAAGATCTTACATTGCGAGTGTTCGCGATTATGACCGCTGTTTCACTCGGGACGTTCGGCGCTCTCGTCGAAACTTATAAGCTTCTTTTCTGATGCCGCGGCTTGCGTCAGTTCGGCCAAGAAGCTGGAAGGTTCGGAACCTCGTCCTTGGGTTCGCAATCACGGCGTTTAGTGTCGGCGAGGCGCATTCGGCCCAAGCCCCTGTTCGTTATGCCTGTTCGACCAGCGAGAATCTGACGCTTGTCCGCACGTCGCAAGATGCGCGCGTTCAACTTGGTGGCCATAGCTATGAGCTCAAACGTGCTCGCTCCAGCATTGGCAGCAAATATCTCTCGACCAACGCCGCACTGATCATTGACGGTCCTTCGCTGATCTTCGTCGCGGACGACAACCCAAATCTTGGACCTTGCGTCAAAGCTGTTCCGGTCGCCGCCACACGCTAGCGTGAGGACGAGCGGTCAGTCGAACGCATGGAAAAATCTCCAGCATCCGTCAGTCATTCACGCCTCCGCTCTTTCCGGAGCATCGCGTCCAACCATTGCCATCTGCGCCGGGGCATAGCGGTCGCCCTCCACCTCTATTTTCGACGCCGCCTCGTTAATCTCGCGAAGGTCCTCGTCGGTCAGTTGCAGGCTCGCGGCCGCTACATTCTCCTCGACCCGGTGGAGTTTGGTCGTCCCCGGGATGGGCACAATGAACGGCCGCTGCGCAAGCAGCCACGCGAGCGCAATCTGCGCTGGAGTGGCGCCCTTCTCATCCGCAACGCGCTTGAGGAGGTCGACGAAAACCTTGTTCTTCTCGAGGGCTGCCGCCTGGAAGCGCGGCATGTTGGCGCGAAAATCGCCGGAAGGCAGTTCCTTCGTAATCGTTCCGGTGAGAAAGCCCCTTCCAAGCGGGCTATACGGCACGAAGCCGATTGCGAGTTCATCGCATGCCTCGAGGATCCCGTTGGTCTCCGGTGCGCGCCACCAGAGCGAATATTCGTTTTGCACGGCACTCACCGTCTGGACCGCATGCGCGCGGCGGAGAGTCCGGACGCCAGGCTCGGAGAGCCCAAAATGCTTGACCTTACCCTCGCGAATTAGGTCGCCGACGGCACCGGCAACCTCCTCGATCGGAACATTGGGATCGACCCGATGCTGATAGAGAAGATCAATCGTCTCGGTTTGAAGGCGGCGGAGCGAGCCCTCGACGGCCTTCTTGATGCGGTTGGGCTCGCTGTTCGTGCCGCCGCGATTTTCACCCGTCAAAGGGTCGATGTCGAAGCCGAACTTGGTTGCGATCACGACCTTGTCCCGAATTGGCCGAAGCGCTTCGCCGACGACCTCCTCGTTTCCGAACGGTCCATAAACCTCCGCCGTATCGAAGAAGGTGACTCCACGCTCGAAGGCTGCACGGATGAGCGCGATGCCCTCTTCCTTCGACACCTTGCCGGAATATTCAAAGCTGATGCCCATGCAGCCAAGGCCAATTGCCGACACTCGAGGTCCATTCCGACCGAGTTGACGCGTCTGCATTGGTGTTCTCCTTGAAAAAAACCTGTCGAGAACGAGGAAGCCCGCTCGTTCCCAACCATCGATGAAAGGCCCAGTGCTCCGTTGAATCGAGGCTCTACGCCCCGGCCCACAACCAAGCCACGTTCCAACCGGCTTTCCGGCGCGCGTTTGCTTCATTTCATCAGCCTTTCGGGGCGATGATCGGTGAAGTCCATCGTCGCCGCCCGCCTGCAATAGCGGCCGCGAGCCTTCGACGCCGGTGCCCGCAACGAACAATTCTTTCTCCCATTGGCACGAGGTGGCTCGCGCAATCGCGCTGCATCAGTCGAGAGGCTGAGCTTAGGACCGGAGGGCCACTGGACTTCCGGTGCGAGCGTATTTATGTACCACTCGATATGAATAAGCTCGGTTCGATCTGCGCCCGCGGCCGGCCGCGCGAGTTTTGTACTGAGCAGGCACTCGCCCGTGCACTCGAAGTATTCTGGAGCAAGGGATACGAGGGTACCTCGCTGAACGACCTCACCGAGGCGATGGGAATCAACCGGCCAAGCATGTACGCGGCCTTTGGCAACAAGGAAGAGCTCTTCAAGAAGGCCCTCGATCTCTACGAGCGCGAGAAGATGGCCTACATCGGGCGGGCACTCGAACAGCCGACGGCGCGCCTCGTCGCCGAGACCATGCTTCGCGGCGCTATCGAGAATGCGACCGGCGGCGATCAGCCGCATGGCTGCCTGCGCGTTATCAATTCGGTCGCGTGCGGCGCTGAAGCCGAGAGCATCCGCGACGAAATCAACGCCCGCGGGAAACTTGCAAAGGCTGCGCTGATCAAGCGCTTCGAGCAGGCAAAGAGCGACGGTGACCTCCCGCCGCACGTCGACGCTCAAGGCATGACCGCGGTGTTGATCGCCATGCTCCAGGGCATCTCCCTGCAAGCGCGGCAGGGAGCGTCGCGCGAAGACCTCGAGCAGCTGGCCGCGACGGGGCTGACGCTCTGGCCATCAGCCTGACTTCTGGGCTTCAAAAAATTTTTTATCGCCCGGTATAGAAATCTTCTTGACGGCGCTTACCTGTCTTTTTACTGAACGGTACAGAAAGGAGTTCGGTACTTTTCTGCCGAGCTGCTTCGACCATCGGCAAGACAAAGGGGCGATGAGTCTAAACGTGAACACCTTCTTTCCGCGGGCCTGACACCCGCCAGTAGCCCGTAAACCAACATAAGCACCGTCACGAGCTTGCCGCTCTGACGAACGGACTTTTGCGCCTGGAGAGCCGCACGCTGGAGGACATCCCTCCTCTTGCGAACGATCCTGCTCGCGCAGCAAACGGAGGAATGACATGGCTTATCTCGCGCGAATTGAGCCAGGGGACGAAAAGGCTCTGTCGGCGCCTGCTCCGACCGGGAGCAAAGGACAGGAACCGCGCTTCAGCGATCTCGAATGGTCCGTCATCAGGCTCGCGCGCCTCGACCGGCTATGGACCCTGCGAACGCCCACTCGCCTTAGCCGATTTTTCCGCCGCCTCGTGGGACGCAATCCCAACCCAGCTCTTGCAAACCCGCGCCTCGAAACGCTGCGCCGAATCGCGGTCCTCAGCTGGCATTTCGGATTCACCGTCCCCGGTGATGACATTTCCGAATTCTTGCGAGCGGGCTTCAGCCTCGAACAATACGAGCTGCTTGTCAGCACCGTCCGGGGAATGGCCGCGAAGCGCAGCACTTTTTCAAAAGCGGGACTCGCCTGATGTTTTTCGCCAAAGATGAATTCGTCCGATCCGATAGCGGAGCCGTGAAGCTTCACCCAGCGCGAAACCGCCGCGCAGAGCGTTTCGCACTGCTCAGCGCCACATTCGTTGCGCTCCTTGCATTCGCCTGGTGGTTCCTTGGTGGAAAGCGCGAGCCGGCGGCTGCGATGCCGCCCGCCCAAGTAGCAATTGCCTATCCGCTACAGCGCCGGATCGTCGAATATGACGAACTGACTGGCCGGTTCGAGCCAAGTCGATCGGTCGAGATCCGCCCGCGCGTCTCGGGCCAGCTCGAAGCACTCCATTTCAAAGACGGCGAGTTTGTGCATGCGGGGCAACTGCTCTTCACGATCGACCCACGGCCGTTTGCAGCCGCACTTGCCGAAGCTCAAGCTCGGGCTGCGGCAGCGCGGACCGCTGCAGCGCTCGCGGATGCCGAACTTGCTCGCGCGCTTCGCCTCGTTCCTGACGAGGCCGTGTCGAGGGAAGAAGTTGACAATCTCCGCGCGGCCGCGAAATCGGCGCATGCCAATATCGCTGCAAACGACGCGCTCGTTGCACAGCGGCGCCTCGACCTTGAATTCACCAGCGTGCGCGCCCCGATAAGCGGCAAAATCTCCTATCGGCGCGTCGATCCCGGCAGCCAAGTCGCAAGTGGTGCTGGAAGTACCGGAACGCTCCTCACCACCATCAACGCCATCGATCCAATCTACTTCACCTTTGACGTCTCGGAAGGGCTGCTCCTCAAGGCCGAGCGAGAGCGCCTGCCGGGACGCGCGCAGACGATCGATATCCGCCTTCAGGACGAGCCCGACTACCGCTGGCATGGCGCCGTGGACT
>DASRBJ010000123.1:0-2392 GCA_035653695.1 Sphingomicrobium sp. | reverse complement strand
TCCGCGATCGCGGCACCTTCGCGCAGGAACTCAGGATTGGACGCGACCGATACATCGACGACGCCCTCATCGCGCAAGATCGCTTCGATCTTATCCCCGGTGCCGACCGGTACGGTCGACTTGGTGACAACGACTGCGCCTGGCTGGATGAACTTCGCAAGCTCACGCACGGCCTGGAAGACGAAGCTCAAGTCAGCGTGGCCATCGCCCCGCCTCGCGGGAGTTCCGACGGCGATGAATACCCCTTCAGCATGCCTCACGGCTGCTTCGAGGTCCGTTGTAAAGGTGAGCCGACCGCGCTCAACGTTCGATTTCACGAGCGCTTCAAGGCCTGGCTCCCAGATCGGCATGATACCGTTGTTAAGACCATCGATCTTCGCGGAATCCTTGTCGACACAGCACACCTCATGGCCGAAATCCGCAAAACAGGCACCGGAGACGAGTCCTACATAGCCGGTGCCGATCATCGTGATGCGCATGCTTACTCCTGCATTTCCAAGCTCAGCCCTTAGCCATCCTTTGCCGCGATGAACAAGCGTTCAGCCGATGGCCTAGTTTTTGCCCCAAAATCACTATATTGGCGCAGCTCTTCCGATGAACATCACAACTCTCCCCAAGCCGCCTCGCGTCGGGCTGGTTTCCCTCGGCTGTCCCAAAGCACTGGTCGACAGTGAGCGGATCATGACGAAACTGCGCGCCGACGGCTATGACATGTCGCCCGACTACGCTGGTGCCGAGGTCGTGCTCGTGAACACCTGCGGCTTCCTCGATTCGGCAAAGGAAGAGAGCCTCGAGGCGATCGGAGAAGCAATCGCGGAAAACGGACGCGTCGTCGTTACCGGCTGCATGGGCAAGGAAGCCGATCTAATCCGCGAACGTTTCCCTGACGTGCTCGCGGTGACCGGGCCACAGCAGTATGAGGAAGTGGTCGCGGCCGTGCACAAGGCAGCGCCGCCAGTTCCTTCGCCGTTCATCGATCTGGTGCCGGAAGCCGGACTAAAGCTCACGCCACGGCACTACAGCTATCTGAAGATATCCGAAGGCTGCAACCATCGCTGCGCCTTCTGCATCATTCCTCACTTGCGCGGCGATCTCGCCAGTCGTCGACCCGACGCCATTCTTCGCGAAGCTGAAAAGCTGGTTGCCGCGGGAACGCGCGAGCTGCTTGTAATAAGCCAGGATACGAGCGCGTACGGCGTCGATATCCGGCATAAAGCATGGCCCTGGAAAGGGAGCGAGGTTCGCGCCCACATGACCGACTTGGCGCGCGAGCTTGGACGGCTCGGCGCTTGGGTCAGGCTCCACTACGTCTACCCCTATCCGCACGTAAATGACGTGATCCCGCTGATGGCCAGCGGGCTCGTTCTTCCGTACCTCGACATCCCGTTTCAGCATGCGAGCCCTGACGTTCTGAAGCGCATGCGTCGCCCGGCCAATGATGCGAAGGTCCTCGAGCGGATCCGGCATTGGCGCGCACAAGTTCCCGACATTGCCATTCGATCATCCTTCGTCGTCGGTTTTCCCGGCGAGACGGACGAAGACTTCCGCTATCTCCTCGGGTGGCTCGAGGAGGCACAACTTGATCGCGTGGGGGCTTTCAAGTTTGAAGCGGTCGAAGGCGCTCCGGCAACATCGATGGCCGATCACGTGCCGGCCGAGCTCAAGCAGGAACGCTACGAAGCGGTGATGGCACTGTCCGCACGTATATCAGCCGAGAAGCTTGGCGCGAAGATAGGGTCGACGATCGACGTTCTCATCGATGCCGTCGACGACGAGACCGGCGGGGCGACTGGCCGATCAAAAGCCGATGCACCCGAGATCGACGGCGAGGTTCACCTGCGCGATGCCGGTGGTCTGAGGTCCGGCGACATAGTGCCAGTACGAGTCGAAGATGCGGACGAGCACGACCTCTTTGGAGTTCCGATCTAGGTCAGGCAAACAAGTTACCGGCGCATGTCGAATTGCCACTCAGGCGCCGTTTTGAGCACCGCCGGAGGACCGTTCGAGCGCGCGACTGTAGGCACGCTTGCGTGGAATGCCGAGCCTCTCGGCGACCTCCGCTGCCGCGCGGGAAGGAGACAGCCGCGTCAACGCATCGTCGATCGCATGGTCGAGCTCGAGTGCCGTGACTTCGACCGTGTCCGATGGCGGACCAACCATGACAACGATCTCGCCCTTCGGCGTTGAACCGGCATATCGTTGTGCCAGTTCCGACAAGCGGCCCGCAACGCACTCTTCATGAACCTTGCTGATCTCGCGCGCTACTGCTGCATCGCGATTGCCTAATTGTTCAGCCAGTGCGACGAGTGTCTCGGACAGCCGCGGGCCGCTTTCATAAAAAACGAGCGTCGCTCGAACGGACATGATCTCCCTTATCGCAGCCTCTCGCCCG
>DASRBJ010000122.1:0-3535 GCA_035653695.1 Sphingomicrobium sp. | reverse complement strand
AGCGGCGACTTCCCAGCGGCAAGACCGAATGCTGGTACATCCTCGAAGCGGAACCAGGTTCGGTGCTCGGCCTCGGTCTCATTCGCGAGATCGCAAGCGATGAGCTTCGCTCGGCTGTGCTCGATGGTTCAATCGAGGAGTTGGTGCACTGGCAGAGTGTCGAAGCCGGCGATTTCATTTACGTTCCAGCAGGAACGATTCACGCAATCGGCGCCGGTATTTCGCTGCTCGAGTTCCAGCAGAATGCCGACGTTACCTATCGGCTTTACGATTATGGGCGTCCGCGCGAATTGCACCTGGACGACGGGATGGCGGTTGCAACACGGCGCCCCTTTGACCCTTCGCTCATGCGGAAGGTGCGCGCGGACGAAGAGATTCCATTAATCGAACGAGGGCACTTCGGACTCGTCAGTGCAACGAGTGACACGTTCTCCGACAGAATGCGGTGGATCATGCCAATCCTTGGCCAAGTGCGTTCAGGCGGCGAGCTCGCGCGAGCCGGCGACATACTTCTCGCGCAACCCGGCGATCGCGTTGATTACATTGATGCCTGGGCGCTGACTGGAATTAGTCTCTAGCGGTCATTGCGAGCGCTATTGCACCGAGCGGGCCCGCGCCGGAGCCGAGAACGGGCGCGCCTACGTACGGCTGGCGTGACGCCGGGATCTCAACATAGCCGGCCAAGCTTTCAACGAGCATTTCCTGCACCTCTTGAATGAGGTGCGGATTGCCCTCCACGACACCGCCGCCAATCGCAATTGCCCGGGGAGCCGCAGCACAGACAATGGTGTGACATAATTGAGCAAGCGCCCAGCTCACCGATTTCCAGACGGGGTGCCCGCGATCGAGCTGCAACGCGAGCTCGGAGCCAAGCCGTGCCTTCAGCGCTGGTCCTGATGCCAGTCCTTCGACGCAGTCGCCGTGAAACGGGCACGATCCTTTCCATTCGTCACCGGGGAGCCGGGCGGTCCGGATATGACCTAGCTCGCAGTGAGAGAAGCCCCGGGTTGGCTGCCCATTCACGATCAGCCCGACGCCCACGCCGGTACCAACGGTGATGTAGGCAAAGTCCTCATATCCTCGGCCGCTTCCCCAACGGATTTCCGCAAGCGCAGCGCCATTCACGTCGGTGTCGATTCGCGCGGGAACTCCTGCCGCGGCACTGAGGCGCGAGAGGACCCTCGCACCCCTCCAGCGAAGCTTGGGACTGTTGGTGACTTCGCCGTAACGGGGCGAAGCAGGATCGAGGTTGAGAGGCCCAAAGCTTCCAATGCCAAGCGCTTCGAAGCGAGTAGCGGACTGCCACCGAGCAAGGATATGCTCAATGGAGGAAAGCGTATCGTCGGGATCGCCCGTATCAAGCTGCACCCGCTCGATAATCTCATCTGGGCCGCGCGCGAGGAGCAGGATGCACTTTGTGCCGCCGAGCTCCACGCCGGCAAACAGGTCAGCCATCCCGCGCGCCGACGATCGCATCGGCGACGAAGGGGTTTGTCTGCCGTTCATGCCCGAAGGTCGACATTGGCCCATGGCCCGGAACGAACGCCGTTTCGTCGCCCATTGGCCACAAGCATCGCGTGATTGATCGTATCAGTTGCTCTTGGTTGCCGTGGGGAAAATCCCAGCGGCCGACGGCTCCGCGAAAAAGCACGTCCCCAACGAACGCGAGCTTTGACTCCGGGTGATGAAATACGACGTGCCCCGGTGTGTGGCCTGGGCAGTGGCGGACGTTGAATATGAGTTCGCCGACACGCACCTGGTCATTGTCATCGAGCCAGCGCGAAGGCTCGAATGGGGCGCCCGGAATGCCATATTTTGATCCGTCTTGGGCGAGCCGATCAATCCAGTATCGGTCGTCCTCGTGCGGCCCTTCGACGGGAACACCGAGCTCCTGTGCTAGGAGGCCGGCGCTCCCGCAATGATCGATATGACCGTGCGTCAGGAGAATTTTATCGATTCGGACCTGGGCTTTTGCGGCGGCCGCTTTGAGGCGCGGGAGATCGCCACCCGGATCCACGAACGCGCCCGCCATGGTCGCGGTGCACCAGAGCAAGGTGCAGTTCTGCTGCAAGGGAGTGACTGGGATGATCGCTGCACGGAGCGGCGGCTCCGTCGTGCTCATTTCCACGGATCATCTTTCGACCACGGGCGAAGGCGTTCCATGGATGGCGGTTGGTTCTTCATCGAGGCTGCGACAGCTTCGGCTTCGCGCATAACGCGAAGAACATTCCCGCCAGCAAGCTTACTTAGGTTCTCATCGGACCAGCCGCGGCGGATCAGCTCAGCAAACAGCAATGGATAACTGCTAACGCTATTCATTCCGGCTGGGGCCTCATCAAATCCGATGCCGTCGAGATCCCCACCAATTCCGACATGGTCATAGCCTGCAGTCGTTGCGACATGTTCGATATGATCGGCGATCAATCCGACATCCGCATGCGGCGCCGGGTGTGAACCGAGCCATTCGCTCATGGCCGCGGCGCGACGATCGGGCTGGCCAGAGTAAAGCGATTCTAGTCGTGCTTCCTCCGCACTCTTCTCTGCAGACCACTCGGCATATGCGGATGACAGATGTCCCATGTAGAAGTTCACCATGACGACTCCGCCATTGGCCGCAACCAGCTTCAGTACGTCATCTGGAACATTCCTTGGATGATCGGACAGCGCTCGCGCATCGCTGTGCGTGAAGAGAACTGGTGCCCTTGTCATCTTGAGGGCAGCGCGCATCGTTTCGGGCGAAACGTGGCTGAGATCGACGAGCATGCCGATCCGGTTCATCTCATAGATTACGGCTCGGCCAAACTCGTTGATCCCGTGGTACTTGGGATCGTCGGTTGCACTGTCGGCAAACTCGTTATTCTTGAAATGCGTCAGCGTCATGTAACGCGCACCAAGATCATAGAATTGCCTCAGCGCCGCGAGGCTGCCGCCAATCTGGTGTCCGCCTTCAACGCCGATAAGCGAAGCAACCCGGCCGGCCTTGTGAATGCGAACGATGTCATCGGCGGAGCCGGCGAGCTCGAGGTCATTGGGATAAGCGCGCACCATGCGCTTGACGGTGTCGATCTCCTCGAGCGTCGCCCGGATCGCCGCGTCGCCCGTGACTTCCGAGGGCACGTAAACAGACCAGAACTGAGCTCCGATGCGGCCGTCGCGAAGTCGCGCCATGTCGGTCATCAGCGGCTTCGGCTTCCATTTGTCGGTCCCACTGGCGAGGCCTTCAACTTTAAGGCCATAATTTTCCCGAAGCTCTTCCGCGATGTCGTTGTGACCGTCGATGAGCGGGGTTGCCTTCAAGATGCGATCAATTCGCTCTTGGACCTTTCGGTCGGTGGGCTGGGCAGCGGCGGAGGTCGACATAAAGAGGACAGCAACGAGCAGCGCGGCTTTGGCTTTCATGGCGAAGGTTTAGGGATAGCCGCAATGCTGCGCAATGTGCGACCGGGGGCTTGTTTCTTGTCGATCGTCCGTCGATGAAAGGTGGCGATGAGCGACCTTGAAGAGACGATGAAGTTCGATCCCGATGAGGGAATTG
>DASRBJ010000121.1:0-3321 GCA_035653695.1 Sphingomicrobium sp. | reverse complement strand
CCGGCGACGAGATTGGAAACCACAGCTTTCATCACCGCCGGATGTTATTCCATTCGGCTCATTACTACGACGAAGAGATCCGCAGCACGGACGCGGCAATTGTTGCCGCGGGTGGGCCAAAGCCCACTCTCTTTCGGCCGCCTTACGGAAAGAAGCTCATCGGCTTGCCGCTCGCGGTCGAACGCAGTGGCAAGCGGATGATCATGTGGGATGCGGGCGATCCGCCCGACCGTGACGCGCGCTCCTATGCACGGAAGGTCATCCGCGAGGTTCGGCCAGGATCGATCATTCTCATTCACGCAATGTATTCGACCGATGCAACCGAACGCGCGGCATTACCGATGATCGTCGATGATCTTGCAAAGCAGGGTTATAAAATGGTGACGGTAAGCGAACTCATCGCGTCAGATGCGGGCCACTCGTGACGATCATTTCGGCGTTGCCGTGCCACCCTTGGCGCGCGAAATTCTGTTCGCGAGCAAGCCCAGTCGACGCTAATCACCCGGCGTTGTCGATCTTCCGAACCTCGACCTCGTTTTCATTGAAACCGTCCAGCAGGCGGGCATTGATACCCATTTTGCCGAAGTCTTCGCCAAGCGACTGCCAGTGAGTGCCGCAACCGCAGACCGGGCAATGATGAATGCCGATCATTCGATCGCCCCAGACATAAGCCTTCGTCTCACCGGAAATACGAACCTGTTCCGGTGGAAAGTAAGCGACCCGCCAGGCAAGGCGGCGACAGAGCGAACAATTACAGTCCGCAACCCACGCCGGCATGCTCGGCAGGTCGATCCTCACTTTGCCGCAGTGACAGCTTCCCCGGACGGCCATGGCGACTTCTAATCGCCGGTAGCGACCAACCGCAATGGCTCGGTTTGACGCATTCTGGAAAAGCGCTCCCAGGACGAGCGCGGCTGTGTTTCGATCGCGTGTGTCGGACGGGCCGAACGACGTCCACGCACATCAGCCGATCGTTTCCGGCGCTCCGAGATGGCGCAGGAAGTCGGCTTTCCCTACTGACACACCGGCGTTCCGGAAGATCGCGTAAGCCGTCGTCACGTGGAAGAAGAAATTGGGAAGGGCGAAGCCGGCGAGATATTGCGCGCCCGAGAATCGGTAGCCCATGCCATTGGGAAACTTGACGACCACATCGCGCTCGTCACTGCCGGCGAGAGCGTCACGGCCAAAGCTCTCAATATAAGAGATCGTTCGATCACATCGCTCCCGAAGCTCAGCGAAGCTTTTCTCCGTGTCCGGCATGGACGGAGCTTCGGCACCCGTGAGCCGAGCGAGCGCATTTTTCGCGGAATCCGATGCCATTTGATACTGCGCCGGCAATGGCCTCATATCCGGCGCAAGCCGCGCGTCGAGTAGCGTTGCTTCGTCTTTTTCCTCAGCAGCCTTCGCGAGCCAATCGCGCATGTTTGTTAGTGAGCTGACAAATACCGGGACTGACGCTTCCCACATTCCAAAACTCATGGTTTCACCCTTTTCGCAATTGACTGCGGCGATGCGCATGGCTCCTCAGGAGAGGCTGCGCAATGGTCGCCCGAATATCGCCGGCTTCATCAACCTTCTACAAACTTCGTCCTATTAGTCGTTCGCTCGCGATCCGCCTTGCTTGGCGGATTGGCACCGACTCTGGGCCTGCCGAAAAGCGATAAATCGCGTGAGCAAAGCCCGGAACTTCCGCGCTGATCCGTTTGGCGAGCTCGGCGCGCTCCAACGAGCGACAAGCCCGACGTCAGCGCTCAATTCGCCAAACGACCGGCGGGGTTTCGAGTGCGCTTCGAACGGGTTTACCGTTCGGATCCTTGGCGGGTGTCAATTTCGATCGTTCCTGGATCACCAGACATCCCATGGCGTCGAGCGCGGGAACTCCGCTCGGCTTCAGGACATGGCAGCCCATCACATAGCCTCGCTCGTCGATGAGGAGCAGATATTGCGCGCTGCCATCCTGCATCCGGCGGAGAGCCTCCCGCGGATAGTCGCTTGCCGAAAAATCCGAGCGAATATCGCCTTTCGACGACACCGCGATACGTCCATTCTTTTCGCCGTCGAAGTTCCAATAATCGCGCAAGTCCGCGGTGCATTTTCGCAGTCCGTCGACAAGCGCCTTCATGTTGTCGAGGGCGAAGCTCAAATCGATCTCGCCATTCGCACGCAAGGTGAGGGTGGGAGCGTTAAGTGCCTGATCCATTGCCGACGACGTGACTCGGAATTGATAGAGCGTGAGGTTGCCAACACCATATTTGAGCGCCCATCCGCTGATTGGACGCGAAGCAAATATGACCGAGCCGGCATATTCTTCCGCAAAGACGGGCGGATGTCGCTTGTAGGTGACGACCAACTCGTAGTTCTCGTCATTTGGTGCGGGGATTATCGCGAGCGTTATCGGGCCGTCCGCCGAATTATATTCGCGCATGGCGGTGCACTGCGTTGCGCCATAGTCGAGGTCCCACGGCTTTGTCGGTTCAAGTGGGATATTGCTCGCAAGCGCCGGCCCCTGAAGCAGAGCCGTGCATGACACCAATGAGTTCAGCCAGAAACCCCGCCATTTCCGATCACGCAACCGCATCGATACTCCCCCGACGCCAAGCGTAGCAGAGAGGGAGAGGTCTTCAATCGGTTCAATAACGCGCGCTAAGCACCGGGGCTTTCTCGTGGTCCTCTGCGCGCATCAGATAAAGAGCTTGTAGAGGACTATGAGCGCGCCGAACGTCAGAAGCGAAACGGCGGACATCAGGAGAAGCAAGTGAAGCGCGGTGGCCGCCTGGCTACTCCTTGGGAGAAGGTGCCAAACCGATTCATTCGCATGCCCGCGCCGTGATGTTAGATTGTGCGAACCTTCAGCCATTCGGATCTTCTCCTTGTTTCTGCCAACCCCCACCTAGTGCTCGGAACAGGTCGACCTGGTCGTCGACCAACCGCGTATCGGAAGCAGCAAGATCGCTCTCGGCCTGCGCGAGCGTCCGCTCGGCATCGAGCACGGCAAGGCTGTCGGCGCGGCCTTCGCGAAGTTGTGCACGCGTTATGCGCGCGGCGCGCTCGGCCTGCGCGCGCGCCGAGTTCAGTGCCTGCCTTCGCCGAATCTCGTTCCCGTAGCGCGAGAGCGCAGTCTCGGTCTCCTCAAGAGCGGTTAGCACCGTCTTGTCGAACTTCGCGAGCTCGGCTCGGCTCTGCGCCTCCGAGCTCGCAATCCTTGCACGGGCCGTCTCCTGGTTTGGGAAGGACCAGCTGAGCAATGGACCGGCAATCAGCCCCAGCGCACCGCCGGTGAAGAGGTTGGCAATGCTCGCCGCGCCTGTTGCGAGCGACCCA
>DASRBJ010000120.1:0-10909 GCA_035653695.1 Sphingomicrobium sp. | reverse complement strand
ATAGCTGCCGCCGTTGCGGATCGGGTCGGCTCAAACATCGCCGATTATGTCCGGCTCCGTTTTATCATGAGAAAGCCCTAACTGATGCGCTATCTGCCACTGAGTGACGGCGATCGCGGCGAAATGCTGCGCGTCATCGGCGCGAAATCAATTGACGAACTGTTTCGAGATGTTCCCGAGGAAGTGCGGCTGAGCGGCCCAATCGCCGCACTGCCCATGCATGCCTCGGAAATGGCCGTCGAACGGCACATGACCGAGCGTTCGCGCAAGAACATGGTCGCGTCCGACGTGCCTTTCTTCCTTGGGTGCGGAGCCTACAAGCATCACATTCCCGCGAGCGTCGACCATATCATCCAGCGCGGCGAGTTTCTCACCAGCTACACGCCCTATCAGCCGGAGATCGCGCAGGGCACGCTCCAGATGCTGTTCGAGTTTCAAACGCAGGTGGCGCGACTGTTCGGCTGCGAAGTCGCGAACGCGTCCATGTACGACGGCTCAACAGCCATGTGGGAAGCAATCGTCATGGCCCATCGCATCACGCGGCGGAACAAGACCATTATTTCTTCGGGCGTTCACCCCCATTACGTGAAGGTCGCGCAAACCATGGCCAAATTCACGGAGGACGAACTCGTAACCTCGCTCCCTCAGCTGGACGGAGCAACCGACCTCGAAAGACTGGCGCGGACGATCGATTCCGATACGAGCGCAATCGTCGTTCAATATCCCGACATTCTTGGCCGAGTGAGCGATCTCACGACGATCGCGGAAGCTGCGCACGCGGCTGGCGCGCTTCTTGTCGCGGTCGTAACCGAGCCGGTGGCCCTTGGTCTGATCCGGTCGCCGGGTGAAATGGGCGCCGACATCGTCGTTGGCGAAGGTCAGAGCCTTGGCGTCGGGCTGCAGTTTGGTGGTCCGTACGTGGGCCTTTTTGCGTGCCGCGACCGCCATGTCCGGCAAATGCCAGGACGCCTTGCCGGCGAAACCGTCGACGCCGAGGGCAAACGCGGCTTCGTCTTGACACTCTCGACGCGCGAGCAGCACATCCGCCGCGAAAAAGCGACCTCGAACATATGTACGAGTTCGGTCCTGTGCGCGCTTGCCTTCACCGTTCACCTGACGCTCCTGGGGGGAAAAGGATTGCGCGATCTCGCGTCCTTGAACCACGCCCGTGCGTGCGAAGTCGCCGACCGCCTTTCGGCAATTGCCGGTGTTGAGATAGTCAATAGCGCGTTCTTCAATGAGTTCACCGTCAAGCTCCCCGTTGAAGCAAGGCCAGCCGTTCACTCAATGGTCGAACGGTCGGTCCTCGGCGGCGTCTCTTTAGGTCGGCTCTATCCGGGGAACGAAGACCTCAAGAACGGCCTCGTCATCGCCGTCACGGAAACGGTGACCGACGACGACATCCGCGCGCTCGAAAACGCGATCAAGGAGATATGCGCGTGACCTTCAATCCTTCTGGCTGGCGCCCCTCAGCTCCCGCGAACGAAGAGGGGGAGGCTCGAACCATCACGGGTAATCGCGCGCTGATGCTTGAAGAGCCGCTGATCTTCGAGCGTGGGCGCAACGACGAGACTGGCGTCGATCTCGCGACAATCCCAATGGCGCATGAGCGGCTCGCGGGTTTGGAACGCAACCGCGAAATCGGCCTTCCAGGACTGAGTGAACCCGAAACGGTCCGTCATTACACCCGCCTATCGCGCCAGAATTACGCGATTGATCTCGGGCTTTTCCCGCTTGGCTCGTGCACGATGAAGCATAATCCACGGTTGAATGAGAAAGTCGCTCGGCTGCCCGGCTTCGCCGACGTGCACCCGCTTCAGCCGCAGGAGACCGTCCAGGGCGCGCTCGAGCTCATCAACGAGCTCGCCTGGTGGTTGCTTGATCTAACCGGAATGCACGCCGTTGCAATGAGCCCCAAGGCAGGCGCTCACGGCGAACTCTGCGGGCTGTTATGCATCCGAGCTGCACTCGAAGCGCGCGGCGACAAGCGCGAAGTCGTTCTCGTTCCTGAAAGCGCCCATGGAACGAACCCTGCAACCGCCGCTTTCGCTGGCTACCGTGTCGAAAACATCCCGGCCAACGAAGCAGGGCGCGTCGACCTTGCCGCTCTTACCGCGAGACTAGGTCCGGATGTCGCCGCGGTGATGATCACCAACCCCAATACCTGTGGTCTCTTCGAACCGGACCTCAAGGCGATCAGCGATGCCGTTCATTCAGCTGGCGCCTTCGTTTATTGCGACGGGGCCAACTTCAACGCCATCGTCGGGAAAGTACGCCCGGGTGATCTTGGCGTCGATGCAATGCACATCAACCTCCACAAGACATTTTCAACGCCGCACGGCGGCGGCGGACCGGGTTCCGGTCCGGTCGTGCTTTCGGAAGCACTCGCGCCTTATGGACCGCTGCCGTTTGTTGCGCGAATGCCCGACGGAACGTTCAAGCTCGTTGAAGAAGAAAATGCCGGTGAGGATCATCCTCATGCGTTCGGCCGAATGGTCGCGTTTCACGGGCAGATGGGGATGTTCACGCGAGCACTTGCTTATATTCTCAGCCATGGCGCCGATGGCTTGAAGCAAGTCGCCGAAGACGCGGTGCTGAATGCAAACTAACTCTTGCGCAGCCTCGAGGATGTGCTCGACGCGCCTTTCGCGGCGAGCGGCCCCTGCATGCACGAGGCGATTTTTTCCGACAAAGGTTTTGAAGGCGACATCAATACGCTCGATCTTGCAAAGGCGTTGATTGACGAAGGCTTTCATCCGATGACCATGTACTTTCCGCTGGTGGTGCATGGAGCGATGCTCGTCGAGCCGACCGAAACCGAGTCGAAAGCCAGTCTCGACGAGTTCATTGCAGCCGTGCGTTCGATTGCGGAACGCGCGCGAGCTGGAGACAAGAGCCTGAAGGCAGCTCCGGTTTATTCGCCCCGGCGCCGCCTCGACGAGACATTGGCGGCTCGAAAGCCGGTGCTTGTGTGGCGCGATGCGCCGGCCGCGGAGGCGGCGGAGTAAATCAGGGGAGGATAGGGCGTGCATGGGCAAGTTCATCCGGTTCAGCCGGGGTGGGTTAGTTACGCGATCACTATTGGCCTGTTGGTCATCGTCATGGCGCTCCGTTTGCGGCGCATGGGCAAGATGCGCCCACTCAACCTTGGTCGATTGTGGATTGTCCCCGCACTCTACGCAGCGATCGCAGCAGCGATGTTCATTGCCTCGCCCTTTTCCGTTCCCATCGCAATAGCCTCGATTGCCGGACTGATTGTCGGCGCGACGCTCGGCTGGATGCGCGGAAAAATGATGCACATCGAGGTCGATCCCGAAACGCACGCGCTTAACCAGAAAGCGTCTCCCGCGGCGCTGTTCTTCCTTGTCGCACTGATGATCGTTCGTGGCGGTGCGCGAAGTGTGCTTGGCCAGAGCGGCAGCGTCAGCCCAGCGATGTTGACCGATCCACTGATCGCCTTCGCGCTTGGCCTCCTAGCACTAACCAGGGTCGAGATGTACCTTCGCGCCAAACGGCTGCTCGGTGAGGCGCGCGGACGGGCGTGATGCCCGGCGAGCGGCGGTTTTACGAGCAACTCTGCGGCGACGCGCGGCGCTCCGCGCCCGCGGCATTACGCAACCGGATGCCAATTGCCGAGGTCCTCGGCGAGTGGCTGCCGAAAGCCGGGCTCGTCCTCGAGATTGCGAGCGGCACCGGTGAACATGTGATCTTCTTTGCGAATCGATTTCCCGGGCTCTCCTGGCAGCCCACGGACATGGATCGAGGGGCTCTGGCGTCGATCAATGGGTGGCGCAAAGCATCGGCGCTGCCCAACATATTGGATCCGCTGGCGCTTGATGCGGGTTCGGATGAGTGGCCGATCGAGGCGGCGGATGCCGTTCTCAGCATCAACATGGTCCACATTGCGCCATGGAAGTCGGCACTGGGGCTGTTGAACGGCTCAGCGCGGGTACTGAAGCGTGGCGGGCCGCTGATCGTTTACGGCCCATGGCTGGAGCGGGGTAAGCCCGTTGCTGCCAGTAATCTCGAATTTGACCGTCAGCTGAAGTCGCGCGACGCACAGTGGGGCTTGCGGACGCTCGAAGATTTCGAAGCCGAAGCGGTGAAGCGGTACTTTGTTCTTGAGCAGGTCCGTCCGATGCCGGCGAACAACCTCATGCTGCTATTTCGCTTTGGAGGAGGAGACTAGGCGACCTGACGATCGTTCTGTTCGCGTTGCTGCTCTTTGAGAAATCCCATGAGTTCATGCACGGGATAGACCCGGTTGAAGCCAATCCCGTAGCAATCGCCTTCGCGCCATTTGACGACGCCCGCAGCGGCATGCAGACCTGGAAGACTGACAACGACATTCGCGTTGATCTCGAGATTGGAGTCGCTGCTGATGCAAATTCCACCCTGCGAGATGTTCACGACGCGGACGCGCGAGACATCGCCGTCGCACCTCAGCGAAGCGGAGCAGCTAAGATCGATGCGCGGCATTCGAGGGCGCGGCCCGTCGTCGGGCGGCGTTAGAAGCGCGAGAACGTCGATCTGTTGATCGAATGAAATGCCGACAAGGCCCTTCTCCGACCATTGCGCGACACCGCTCACGGGTTCGCCATGCTTGAGTTCAATCGACACGCGAGCGCCGCTGGCGATCGGCGAATAAGGCCGGATCATCATGCCACCGGCCGAGATGTTGCGGATTAGGCAAAGCTCGCGCCGGTCGCCAATCACCAATGCACCGACCCGCAGGAGACTGACGTACCGTTCGTCCTGTCGCCGCTCCGGCCGCTCGGGCGCTGCAACGGAAAGCGAGTAGTGAGTGGTCTCTAATAGCTTCTTGGCCAAATGCAGGCTCCGAATCGAAAGACGCAACTTGCGTTGCTCATCCGACCCGACTTTCGTCGAACCGGCCCCCACTTGGCCAAGGACTTTAGGCGACAAGGCTTACCAGACCCTTTCATTTGCGCCGTTTCGGTTGTTTGCCGTTCGGGGTCGTGAGGCGTAGAAGCTGGAGCGGAGACGACCTTATGCTCAAGCATTGCCTGGCGCTCTCTATTGCGCTGACGTGGAGTGGCCTGCTTTCGGCTCAGACACCGACCACCAAGCTCGACGCCGTCAAAGGCGTTCCCGACATCGACAAGTCTTCGCAGACGCAAGACGTCCAGTTTAGGACCGGTAAGGACGATCGAATGACCGTGCCAGTCCGGCTTGCCGGGGCTGGACCCTACCAATTCCTGGTCGACACAGGCGCCGATCGGACGGCCGTCTCGCGCGAGCTGGTGACGCAATTGCGCCTGCCGAGCAGCGGCGGCGCTGAACTCCACAGCGTGTCTGGAGTCTCGAGGGTTACGACGGCGCGTGTGAATGATCTTGAACTGACGCGGCCCGCCGAACGAGCAATCGACGCCGCTGTCCTTGATCGAGCCAATATTGGTGCCGACGGCATCGTCGGTGTGGACGTTTTGCGATCTGAGCGGGTGCAGTTTGATTTTGCAACGCAGACCATGTCAATCGTCCCTTCGTCGACGCCGGATTTTCGCGCCGAGAAGGACACCATTGTCGTCACGGCGAGGCGCAAGAATGGTCGATTGATCGTCACCGATGCCGACGTCGACGGGCATAGGCTGACGGTCGTTCTGGACACTGGATCACAGGTGAGCATCGGCAACTCGGCGCTGCGCCACCGTCTACTCGGATCGAGCCTGATTGACCCGCAACGAACCGTCGAACTCGAATCCGTGACCGGCGAAAAGATCATTGGTGATTATCTCCTCATTCCTCAAATCACGATCGGCGGAATAGTCTTGCGAAACCTCGCGGTGGTTTTCACCGACGCCGAGACGTTCAAGCAGCTGCGGCTCGAGAACATGCCGTCGCTGCTGCTTGGAATGAACGCGATCCGTGCGTTCAAGAAAGTCTCGATTGATTTTGCCAACCGGAAGTTTCGTGTGGTCGTTCCCGAGCACAGCGAGATTGATGTCGAGGTTGCGATGCGCGGCGGCTGATTATTGCGGCTGGATTCGGCCTATTTGGCGAAGCTCGCTGTTAGCGCCTCAAGCGACCGGTCGTGGGTAAGGTCGAGGTGCAGTGGGCTGACGGAAACGTAGCCGTCGGCAACGGCCTCGAGATCCGTCGAGTGGCCCGGGGTTTCAACCATCGGACCAAGTCCGAACCAGTAATAATCATAGCCGCGCGGATCTGTTCTTTGCACGATCCGCAGTCGACCATAGTCTCGTATGCCCTGACGACACACTCTGATGCCCTTAACATCGTCCGGCGGCATTGCCGGGAAATTGACGTTGATGAGGGTTCTCGGTTCGGTCTCGAATTCGATGAGCGGCGCGAGCACGCGCTCGGTCCAGGCCTCGGCGGCCGCGAAGGGGACGGTGTCGCCCATGCCCTCGCGTGAATAAGCCTGGCTCAATGCGATCGAGCGTACGCCGGCTAAGGCACCTTCCATCGCCGCTGACACAGTCCCCGAATAGGTAACATCTTCGCCAAGATTGGCGCCGCGATTGATCCCTGAGAGAATAAGGTCAGGGGGTGAATCGCTCATGATGTGGGCAAGCGCAAGCATCACCGCGTCGGTGGGGGTCCCCGTAACCGAGAAACGGCGCTCATCATGGCGGCGCAGGCGCACGGGAGTCGTAAGCGTGAGCGAGTGGCCGGCACCAGACTGTTCCTCCGTCGGAGCGACGATCCAGATGTCGTCGCTAAACCGACGGGCGACCGTTTCGAGGAGCTTTAGCCCGCGCGCGTTCACGCCGTCATCATTGGTGAGGAGGATGCGCATCAGGCGTCTATGCGGGAGGCGTTGATCGGCTGCAACTGCGCAGGCGCGAACGCCAGAATTGCGCCATATTCGCAACAGCTTGTCGATTTCTTCACTACTTCTGTGTCAGTGCTTGTTAACAGTAGGCCGGGTAACTATAGGCCGCCTTGGGGATAGCCGATTTTTGCCGGATAAGTCCCGGTAAAGTCAGCTTTAATTGCCTCCGGCTGCACCGGTGGGCCCGGCCGCAGCCTGGCGGCGCGTTGGGGCGCTCGCGATTGGGAATCGCGAGCAAGTGCGGGGAGGGAGTTGAATGGCGACGGCCTTAGTCGACCTTTACGGCGGCAGTGATTTCGAACCTTTCGACAGAATCATTCTTGCTGAGGGTTACCGCCCCTCGGAAGATGAAGAGTTCATGTGCGGCAAGCACCGGGCCTATTTTCTGAGGAAACTCAAGGCTTGGAAGGAAGATATTATCGAGGAGTCTCGCCAGACCATGGCGCAGCTCCAGGTCGATTCGCTGCGCGAACCCGACCTTGCCGATCGGGCATCGAGCGAGACCGACTGGTCGATCGAGCTTCGCACCCGCGATCGGCAGCGTAAGCTCATTGCCAAGATCGATTGTGCTATCCGTCGGCTCTATGAGGGTGAATATGGCTATTGCGAGGTGACTGGCGAGCCGATCTCGCTTGGCCGCCTCGAAGCTCGGCCGATCGCCACCATGTCTCTCGAGGCGCAGGAGCGTCACGAGCGCATCGAGCGGGTTTCGCGCGACGACTAGGAAATAATGTGCGCGGCGCTGCTGGAATGATCGTCAGCTAAGGAAGCTGTCGCGTTCCAAATCGCCGCGCCGAAACAAAAAAGGCCGCCTCTAGTGCGTGAGGTGGCCTGCCATTTCGTCCTTAAGTCTCAGCTTTTCTTTCTTCAGACGGTGGAGAAGGTCTTCGTCGGGATGGGTTCGATGCTCTTCCTCTTCGATGAGAGCGTGAAGCGCGGCATGCTTCGATTCGAGCTCCTCCACCATTGCCTTGTCCATTGGTGCAGTTCCTTTCAGTCTAGTGTCACCAGTACGTAATAAACCACGAATCGTCGTCAATGTCTTGAGCGTTCTAACGGCTCAGCCGTGTGATCACGCTGCTTGTCTTGAACCCGAAGGCGAGGTTCCGGTTGGCATCCCGATGGGGTACAAGGAGGGCAGCATGAACGAGGTCAACCCGGTTGGCATGTTGGAACTGCTCAAGGCCGAGCACCGTCAGTTGGACGACGAGATTCAGCGCCTTTCCTCCGAGCCCACCGGCGATCAGCTCGAACTTGCGCGGTTGAAAAGGCGCAAACTGATGCTGAAGGACCAGATTCAGCTCGTTGTTGATTCGATCGTTCCGGACATCATTGCATGAGCACGGCCCATGTCCCAGGAGGAGACATGATTGGGGCGGCAGCAGCGCCAAGTCGAGTCGGGCGTTTCCTCCGGCGACGAGCAGTGGCAGTGTCGTAACGATGGACGAATCAGACATGCCGCAACCACAAGTGCGGATTACGTCTCGGCTGATCGACTCGCTTTACACCGAGGCGATGCTGCTTGCCGACGAGGCGCGCGCCTATTTCGACGATTCGGGACGCGACGAACGAGCGACTCTCGAACCATTGGCACGTGTCGGTTTTGCTTGCGAGTCGCTCAAGGTCACGACTCGAATCATGCACATCGTGGCGTGGCTGCTCACCCAAAGAGCGATCGAGTCGGGAGAAATACCGGGTCGCGATGGTCGCCGCCCTGAGCGGCGTCTTGGTCATGCCCAAGAGAGCGACCCGGTTGTCGTCCAGGCGCTTCCACCCTCGGCCCGCAAGCTGATCAGCGCAAGTGCCGACCTCTACGCCCGCGTTAAGCGCCTCGAGGAAGGCGGTCTTGAAGCTGAAGTCCCGCAAAGCCCCGCGCGCGCCCTGATGGGCCGCCTCGAGCGTGGACTTGGCGCTCAGAGCCTTTAACAGGAACGGCCGATGCGGCCGTTTACATTCAACCCGGGTCCGATACTGCTGGCGGGAACAGAGCAGGCGCCGGCGCTAGCCGAGAAGCTTCCACCTGGTCCATGCCTGTTCGTTACAGACCAGGATCTCGTAAGACTTGGCCTCGCCCATTCGTATCAAGAAGCGATCGGAGTCAGCCATGATCTCGTGCTCTTTGATCGGGTCGAGGCGGATCCATCGAGAGAAACACTCCTTGCTGCCGTTGAGCTTGGGCGTGAAGCCAACGTCCGCTCGGTTGTTGGCTTCGGCGGCGGAAGTCCGATGGATGTTGCCAAGCTCGCGGCCTACCTTCTGGAATCCGGCGACGTTCTCGATGAAATCTGGGGGGTAGGGCTCGCGACCGGAGCGCGCCTGCCGCTCGCGCTCGTTCCAACGACCGCCGGCACTGGTTCGGAAGCGACGCCAATTTCCGTGATCACTTGTGACGGCGGCGTCAAACTCGCGGTCAATTCAGCGCCGCTAATCGCCGACTGGGCGGTACTCGATGCGACCTTGACGCTTGGCCTGCCCAAGAATGTGACTGCGGCAACCGGCATTGACGCGATTGTCCACGCAGTTGAGGCTTATACGTCGGCACGCCTGAAGAACCCCTTGTCCGATGCACTCGCCCGAGAGGCGCTCCGGCTGCTCAGTTCCAATCTCCTCATTGCAGTCGACCAGCCCGCAAATCTCGAAGCACGCTCGGCGATGCTTCTTGGAGCGCACCTTGCCGGCCTCGCATTTGCGAACGCGCCAGTCGCCGGCGTCCATGCGCTCGCTTATCCACTCGGCGGATTGCATCACTTGCCCCACGGCCTCACCAACGCGCTGATGCTGCGGCACGTGCTCTCGCACAATCTCGAAGCGGCGCGCGAGCATTATGCCGAGCTTGCCGACGTGATCGATCCTCAATCAGCGCGCCTTGGGAGCCAGGCACGCGCCGCACTTCTCATTGAACGGCTCGACGAGATGGCGGGCAAGACTGGTCTTGCACTTCGGCTGCGCGATCACGGCGTTGCCTTCGATGAAGCGCCACTCCTCGCGAGGGAAGCGATGCGGCAAACGAGGCTGCTCGTTAACAATCCCTGCCCGATCACGGAAAGCGATGCGCAAAGACTCTATGAGGCAGCCTGGTGAGCCGCGAGATGCCCGCGCCGCGCTCGGAGTTCAAAGCCTGGCGCAAGCTCACCACCCGATGGGCAGACAATGACGCCTATGGCCATGTTAATAACAGCGTCTTCTACCAATGGTTCGATACAGCCGTGAACGCGTGGCTCGTCGAGCAGGCAATGCTCGATATTAAAGACGGCGATCCCATCGCTCTGGTGGTACGCACCTCCTGTTCGTATTTTGCACCGCTCGTCTTTCCGGAGGACGTGGACATCGGCATCGCGGTTTCGCAACTTGGACGATCGAGCATCCGTTACCGCCTTGGAGCGTTCGCTCTCGCCGAAGCGCGCGCGGCGGCCCAGGGTGAGTTCGTTCATGTGACGGTCGACCGCTCCACCCGCCGACCAGTCGACATCCCCGCACACTGGCGAACGAGGCTGCTCGCGATCAGCTAGTGCAGATACGCGCCCGTGCCGCGGCATATTGCGCCGCGAGCAGGTCAATATATTCGGCGGCCGGTCGAACGCGATCGATTACTCCGACACCTTGGCCGGAGCCCCAAATATCACGCCACGCCTTTGCGCCACCCTTTTCACCCGAACCGAACTTCATCGATTGGGCGCTGCCCGGAGCAAGATTGTCCGGGTCGAGCCCTGCCTTCACGATCGATGAACGAAGGTAATTGCCGTGAACGCCGGTGAACAGGTCCGAGTAAACGATATCGGCCGCCCCGCTCTCGACGATTGCCTGCTTGTAACCCTCGGAAGCATCCGCCTCCGTCGTGGCGATAAAAGGCGAGCCGATGTAAGCGAGGTCCGCGCCCGCGGCCTCGGCCGCGAGGATCGACGCGCCGTTGGCAATCGAACCGGAAAGAACCAGTGGCCCGTCAAACCAAGCGCGTATTTCCTGTATGAGGGCGAATGGCGACCAGCGTCCGGCGTGGCCGCCCGCGCCGGCGGCGACCGCGATGATCCCGTCTGCGCCTTTCTCGACCGCCTTGCGCGCAAACCGGTCGTCGATGACGTCGTGGAGCGTGATGCC